>JBCDHO010000383.1:0-1753 GCA_038749855.1 Pseudomonadota bacterium | reverse complement strand
TCTGGCCCGGGATGAGCTGGTGGCGGGTCTGTCCTCCGCAGCAGTCAGCGGAAATTTTGACGCCCTGGAGACAGTGCGCCGCTTGCTGGAAGGCACCGGATTACAGGCCACTGTCGTGGCGAACGGTGCGATTCTCGTGGCACGTGACGCCTCTGAAGCCACCACCGAAGCGACGGAGCAAGGGATGGACGCAGCCTCCTCCGGCATGGTGGAAACGGTCGTGGTCATCGGCACCAAACAGGGCCTGCCGATTCAGGACACGCAGACCTCGGTCTCCGTGACCACCATGGCGGACATCGAGGAGCAGGTGCTGTTCACGGTTGAGGACGTCCTGTTGCGGACGGCCAACGTATCGACCGGTGGCGATGGCACGCTGAACGCTCTGTCCGTTCGCGGCATTTCGCTGATCGGCGTGGGTTCCTTTGGCTCCGGTCAAACGGCCAGCGTGTATGTAGACGGCTCACCGAACTCCATCACGGCGAATCAAGGCGCAGCGAACCTTTGGGACGTGGCCCAGATCGAGATTCTTCGCGGCCCTCAGTCCACGGTGCAGGGCCGCAATGCGCTGGCTGGCGCCGTCGTCATCAGCACCGCCGACCCCAGCTATGTTTGGGCTGCGGAAGCACGCGCCATTGTTGGGAACGAGCACAATCGACAGTACTCGGCCACGCTCAACGTGCCGGTAATCGACAACCAGCTGGCTTTTCGCGTGGCTGCCGACTACAGGGAAATCGACTTTGAGGTCATCAATGTCAACAGCGGCCAAAGCGTGCGCTTTCAGGAGGCTTTCACGGGCCGGGCAAAGGCGCTGTGGGAGCCCAGCGACAGCCTGCGTCTTGAGCTCGGTTTTTCAACGGCTGATACGGAACTGGGCGCCTTTAACACGACGACCGCGCCCGGACCCATTGGGACACCTGCTTTTGACGCCTTTGACCCCTTCGGCCGGCTCGACTTTCAGCCCATTGAAGCGGTTCAGGACAATACGGTCGACCGTTCTTATCTCGATATCACCTACGAGATCAACAGTCAGTGGACGATCCAGGGGTTGGGAACCTACGAGGAAACCGATCGCAACCAGGACCTCGGCGCTGTTGGCAGCATCCGATTGATGGCAGAAGTTGCATCAGCGGAACTGCGGGCGGTCTTCGATTACGGACACTTTCGCGGATGGATTGGCGCCTATTGGTATGCAGACACCAGCATGACGAGAAGTCAGGCCTCCGTGCCCATCAGCTCCTTTCGCGTTCCGGCCCGACCCCCGACGTCCATCGTCACGTTTCAGAGCGATGCGAGTAGCGAGACCGAGAACCGCGCCCTTTTTGCAAACGTGACCTATGACTTCAACGAACGCTGGAGCATCGACGCAGGCCTTCGCTACGACGAGGAAGACGGGGAGAATACGGGCATCACAGGCAGCACGACCGTCGACCCTCCGGATTGCATCTTCGACCCAGCGGTCCCCAATCTGGGTGGTCTACCCTGCGCGCTGATTATTCCACCTTCGCAGGGTGCGCCCACTTCCGCAAGCTTTAACGCGTGGCTTCCCCGGGCGTCAATCATCTACCGGTTCGACGAGCTTCAGTCGCTGTCGCTTAACTTCGCACGGGGCTATCGGGCCGGCGGCAGTGCGCTCCGATCTGTACCCGGCCAACCGATCGAACTTATGCCGTTTGATCCGGAGTACCTGAACAACTTCGAACTGGCTTGGCGCTCGGAGTGGCCGCGCCGCAAAATGGTTATCAATGCCAACGCG
>JBCDHO010000382.1:0-1805 GCA_038749855.1 Pseudomonadota bacterium | reverse complement strand
GCCCGAGGAGTCGTTCACCTTGAGCATTTCACTCTCGAAGTTGCGCACGCGCAGGGAAACCGTCTCCTTGCTGTAAAAGGGGTTCGCCCAGCGCAGGCCGGTTTCGCGGACGCTGCCCACATAGGTGCCGAACAGCTGCAGCACCTTGGACTGGTTGGGCGCCACCATGAAGAAGCCGGCATAACAAATGAGTACGACCAGGAACAGAACGATCGTACTGATGATGGCGATGGCGTTTTCTGCATTGATCGCCAGCACAAAGGCGTAGACAAGGGCAATGGTCAGTGCCGGCAGCACGACCAGGGCCAGGTAGCCGGAGGCGCACTTACGAACGTTTTCCTGGATCATGGAATCTCTCCTGTTACATCATAGTGATATCATAATGTATCAACAGCGGGCACGCCACATGCGCCAGAAGTCACACGTCAAATCATAGGGTTGAGGC
The DNA here is from genome assembly GCA_038749855.1 of Pseudomonadota bacterium. Classification (GTDB taxonomy): domain Bacteria; phylum Pseudomonadota; class Gammaproteobacteria; order Xanthomonadales; family SZUA-36; genus Marinihelvus. Next base: position 1,360 of record JBCDHO010000382.1, on the reverse strand, counting down.
CGCGTTCGATGAACGGGCGCCACAGGCCGCTTTGGCCTGGTATCGGGCGCTTTGCGGCCTAGCGCAGGACCCGTCGCGCCAGCGAAAAACGCACCACGCCGTACTCGCTGCCCTGCCCGGCCCGGCTGAATCCGTTTTTCTCGAGCACGCGGATGGACTGGCGCAGATGCGGCAGGGTTTCGGCGGTGACCTCCTGGCAGCTGTCGTGCGTAAAGGCCCAGGCCGATAATCGCTCCACCGCTTCGGAGGCAAAACCGGCGTTGCGAAAGGGCTCAAGAATCGAATAGGAGATCTCCACGGATCCGGCGGCGTCCGGGCGGCCTTTGAAACCACACACCCCGACGACTCCCTCACCCGGGCCACGCCCGACCAGGTACCAGGTGCTCCACCCGTGTTGCGACCGATCCGCCAGCTGCCCTTGCATGGCCAGCATGGCCAGGCGCGTGAACAGCTCCGGCGGCCAGGCCGCCGGTACGTCGACGCCGAGGGCCGTCGCCAGGGCGTGGCGCCCGTCGAGGTCCGCCTGGATGAGTGCGACCGTTGCCGGCACGAAGTAGAGCCGTGCGGATTCGATGGTGCTGTGGGCGGGACGGCTCATGAGTTGGCGCCTTCAAGGAGCTGCTGCCAGGCCTCAGCCAACGTCACGGCAGGCGGGTCGCCCCGATCCGCACCCGTGGGCCAGAGCTTGTCGAGGGACCGCTTCAGCCGGGCCAGCTGCCTTGTGCCGACCACGGGTGATTCCGGGGTATAGCGTGACGCATCGAGGTCAATCACCCAGCCGGCATTGGTCTCCCCATGGATGAGGATATTCCGCGCATTCAGATCGGCGTGGTTCATGCCCGCGGCAAACAGGTCGCCCAGTTCGCGGCCCAGTTTTCGCCAATCGAAGTCCGTGTCGGCAAAGTGATCCGGCAGCGCCCGGGCCGGGGCGATCCGTCGCGTCAGCAGGGCTGCGCGGTAGAAGGCACCGTCCCGCTCACACAGGGCTGCCAGGGGTGCGGGCACGGGCAGACCGTCCTCGGCCATGCGGCGTAGCACGTCAAATTCCCGAAAGGGGCGGCTCGCCTTGAACCCCCGAAAAAGGTAGCGATCGCGGTTGAAGCGGGCCACCATCCCGCCGCGCAGGTAGCGGCGAAGCACGGCGGGGCCGGCCGGTGATTCAATGAACCAGGAAGTCCCCCGACCCGGCGCAGACCCTTCGAGCGCATCCGACGCGCGCCAGCGGGCCACGTCGAACAGCGCATCATCGACGTCAGGCAAAGCGTCGGCGTCATATACAATGCCCGACGACCCTTTCTGGACGGTGCTTGGCTTCATGGCAGGATCCTCACGGCCTATTGTGCGTTTGGCGGCCCCACCG
>JBCDHO010000381.1:0-1918 GCA_038749855.1 Pseudomonadota bacterium | reverse complement strand
CTCGACTCCGGTGGACGCGTGGACCGCTTCAAGCAGCGCTACCAGAAGTAAGCTGCCTGGCATACCTGAAAACCCGGCTGGTTCCGACTTGCCGGGTTTTTTTACGGCTGACATAACCCTCTTCAGGAGACCGCAGTGTCCGACAAACGTGTGATTGTCACTGATGAAGCCAGCGGCGAAACGCTGGAACTGCCCGTGGTGCAAGGCACCGAGGGCGAGCCTACCCTTGAGATCAAGGCCCTGCCGAAGACCCTCGGCTATTTCACCTACGACCCGGGATTCACGGCCACGGCCAGCTGTAGCAGCGCCATTACCTTCATCGACGGCGGGCACGGCATCCTCCGCTACCGGGGTTATCCGATCGAGCAACTCGCGGAGAAAAGCAACTTCCTGGAAGTCGCCTACCTATTGTTGAACGGCGAGCTGCCGAGCCACGCCGAGTTCGATGACTTTCAGCGGGACATCACCTACCACACGATGGTCCACGAGAAGCTGAACACGTTCATGACCGGCTTCCACTATGACGCCCACCCCATGGCCATGATGGCCGGCGTGGTCGGCTCCCTGGCGGCGTTCTATCACGATCGCCTGGACATGACGGACCCCGAGCAGCGCATGCTCGCGGCCAAGCGGCTGATTGCCAAGATGCCGACGATCGCAGCGGCCTGCTACCGCCATTCCATGGGTTGGCCAACGTCCTACCCGAAGAATTCACTCGGCTACACGGAGCGGTTCCTGGATATGATGTTCAGCGTTCCGGCGGAAGAATACCGGGTCAGCGACGTCGCCGCGCGCGCCTTCGACCTGCTGTTCATCCTGCACGCCGATCACGAGCAGAACGCCAGCACCTCCACGGTGCGTCTGGTGGGTTCAACCGGTGCCAACCCTTACGCGGCCGTTTCCGCAGGGATTTCCGCCCTCTGGGGCCCGGCGCACGGCGGCGCCAACGAAGCCGTGCTCAACATGCTGGACGAGATCGGTAGCGCGTCACGGGTGGGCGAGTTCATCGACCGCGCCAAGGACCGGGACGATCCGTTTCGCCTCATGGGCTTTGGTCACCGGGTGTACAAGAACTATGACCCGCGGGCGAGCATTATCCGTGAGGCGGCGCACGAGGTCCTGGATGAGCTGGGCCACAAGGACCCGCTCATGGACCTCGCAATGAAACTGGAGCAGATCGCCCTCGAGGACGACTACTTCGTGCAGCGCAAGCTGTATCCGAATGTCGACTTCTACTCCGGCATCATTTACAAGGCCCTGGGCATCCCGAAGAGCATGTTTACGGTCATGTTCGCCATCGCGCGGACCGTTGGCTGGGTCAGCCACTGGCTGGAGCACCACAACAACCCGACGCCGATTGGCCGTCCGCGCCAGGTGTACACCGGTCCGACTGAGCGTCCTTACGTACCGATCTACGACCGCCACTGAGGCGGGTGACGGGCCCGAGCGTCTGCCCCGGGCCCGAGCGCGTACCCCGGTTTCGGGGCCGCGCCGCTGGCCCTTCGGGCTGCCCTCGCTTCACCTCCGCTTTATGGGACCGGCTCGCACGGTAACCCTCCTCGATGGGCGTTTTATCACGGAGCTCGCCTCTGGCCTGCGGCCAGTCCCAGTCGCTTCGGGTTGCTCGGCAGCGGCTTGATTGGCCCCGAAACCGGGGTACGCGCTCGGGCCCTGCATCGCGTTTGCCGGCGCGGCGCGCGGTACATCGAGGCCGGTCTCTGTCGAATTTGTGGCCCCGGAAAGCGGCCGCTGCATGCCCCTTCCCATGCGCCTGTCCTGCGGCATGATCTTTCCGCAAAACCGCAAGCCCACCAGGAAGCCTCAACGTTTCCTTACAGCAGCACAGCCAATGGCTGCTGGCCGTGGCATGATTTCCTCGATGTAGGGGTAGGGGGGGGGGGGGGGGGGGGGGGGGGGG
>JBCDHO010000380.1:0-2066 GCA_038749855.1 Pseudomonadota bacterium | reverse complement strand
GTGCGGTCGTGCGCCAGGCCGCCGGTCACCAGGAGTTCACCGGCCAGGGCGAATACCACGTCACGCAGTCGCGGCGCAGGCGTCTCACCGCGCAGAAAATCCAATGCCTCGGCCAGCTCCAGCGCGTTGCCGGCGCTGCTGGCCAGGGGCTGGTTCATGTCCGTCACGAGCGCCGTGCAGGGCAAGCCGGCGGCCACCGCGACGTCACACAGCTCCTGGCCAAGGGCCCGGGCCTGATCCCGGTCGGTCATGAAGGCGCCATTGCCGCACTTGATGTCGAGGACGAGGCCATCGAGGCCCTCGCTGAGCTTCTTGCAGAGAATGGACGCGACGATGAGAGGGATGCAGGCGACGGTTTCGGTGACATCGCGCACCGCGTACATGCGCCGATCAGCCGGCGCCAGGTCATCGCCCTGCCCCACCATGGCAAAACCTGCGTCCCGAACCGTGGCCTCAAGCCGCTCGCGGCTCAGCATCACGTCGAAGCCGGGAATGCTCTCAAGCTTGTCGAGCGTTCCGCCCGTGTGGCCCAGCCCCCGGCCGGACACCATGGGCACGTAGCCACCACAGCCCGCCACGAGGGGCGCCAGCACGAGGCTGACCAGATCGCCCACGCCGCCGGTGGAGTGCTTGTCGAGTATGGGGCCATGGAGGTCCGGCCAGTGCATGACCGTGCCGCTGTCGCGCATCGCCAGGGTGAGCGCCGCCTGTTCCTGCCGGTTCATGCCCTTGAGGTAGACGGCCATGAGGAACGCGCCCAGCTGGGCATCCTCAACGGCACCGCTGGTGACCCCTTCAATCAACGCGCTGATGGCGTCTTCGCTGAGCGACAGCCCGTCGCGCTTGGCGCGAATGATGTCCGGTGTGTTCACGGTCGGCTGGACGTTCAGTCAGCGGACGGAGGTTCCGAGGGCCCCGCGTCGCTTTGCTGCGAACCCGCGTCACACTGCTGTGCCTCTGCGCCGAGCTGCGCCCGGGTCTCCGGCATGCTCAGCCAGCCCAGCAGACCGAGGTTCGCCCCCATGGCGAGGAGAAAAATCAGCGACAGCACCAGGTCGATCACCGGCTCCTGCAGATAGCGCAGCACACCGAAGACCAGGACGAGCGTGGTCAGCAGAGCCGTTACCAGCGGCACCCAGGCGCTCAGGGCCCAGACACCCCGCGCCAAGGCGAAGTAACCGAAACCGATGAGGGTGAGTACGGCACTGGAAAGCACCCAGTCGTCACCGGCGCCGAGCAGCGTCCCGATGAGAATCTTCGAGCCCGCCGCCATGAAGTCCAACAGGCCTACGAGGATAAGCAGCATGACCAGGATGGCGCGCGGCACGACGCCCTCGCCCTCCTTGGGCACCTGAAACTTGTAGGGATCCCACTCTTCCATCACTGCGTTCCTTGTTGAACTTCGGGTTGCTTGCGCCGCGCCAGCAACCATTCCACGACGCCGGCGGCCAGCAGCCCCAGGGCGAACAGCTCCAGCCCCTCTTCCGCTGCATTTTTCACCGGCCGCCAATAGCGATCTTCCATCACCGCCATCCAGAAGTCCGTGCGGCCGAAGAGTCTCGAAAACACCAGCGTCGCGAAACCCGTGAACAGCACCCCCATGGCCGGTGTCTTCGCCAGCACATCAAGCTGCTCAAAAACCGCCTGCCGGTTGCGCCAGAACACCGCGAGCATCGCCACGAACACCAGTCCCGCTGGCCATTTCCAGATGCCGTGCGGCAGCCACAGCTCCAGCACCTGGTCATTCTCCCGGATCAGCAGGATGGCAAACGCCAGGGCCATGCAGCGCAGCAAGGGCTCGGCCACTTTGCTGCGCCAGTCGGCAATCACCAGGACCGCGACCGTGAACGCCAGTATGGCGCTTTGCGTGAACTCGATAAATCCGAATTCGCTGAAGCGCTGGTCCGGCGGAAAACGCAGCGCTTCGAGCATGGAGATTTGGGCCAACGCAGCCGCCAGGAGGGCGTAGACGATTCCGCGGATCCAATAAGTGGCCAAAGGCTTTTCCAACGGTCCGAAAACGTGAATTCTAATGCGCGAGTGGTGACGGCACAAAACCCGGGTTG
>JBCDHO010000379.1:0-2104 GCA_038749855.1 Pseudomonadota bacterium | reverse complement strand
CGCCTGCGCTGGCCCGTCCCGGAAGCGGTGCAGCAGGCGGTCGGTGCTCGGGTAACGGGACTGCATCGCCGCGCGAAGTACCTGCTGATTGAAACGGATGCGGGCGGCGACCTCATGGTGCACCTCGGCATGTCCGGCTCGCTCCGGGTCATTACGGACGGCGCAGGGCTCCGACCCCATGACCATTTCGATCTTGTCACCCGGAATGCGGTCATCCGCTACAACGATCCCCGCCGCTTCGGCGCCTTGCTCTGGGTGCCTCCGCCCCGCCTTGCACATCCACTTCTGTCAGGACTGGGGCCGGAACCGCTGGGTGATGCCTTCGACGGGCAGCACCTCTATGCCCTTTCCCGAGGACGGCGGCTGGCCGTGAAGTCGTTCATCATGGATGCAAAGGTGGTGGTGGGCGTTGGCAACATCTACGCCTCGGAGGCGCTGTTCATGGCGGGCATTCACCCAACGCGACCCGCCGGACGAATTGCCCGTCACCGCTACGAGGCGCTGGCCCAGGCCATTCGCGACGTCCTGAGCCGCTCCATTGCCCAGGGCGGTACCACCCTGCGTGACTACGTCAACAGCGATGGCGCGCCCGGCTATTTTGCGCTCGACCTGCTGGCCTACGGCCGCGCCGGCGAACCCTGCTTCCAGTGCGGCGCACCGCTTCGCCAGAAGGTCATCGGCCAACGGTCCAGCTTTTACTGCGTGAACTGCCAGCGCTGACGGAGGCGCTCAACCGTCGCCGTCGATCGCTTCTTCCATTTGCCGTTTTCGGGCTTCCGTTGCCTCGAGGTACGGGTCCTCAAGGGCCTCTGCCTCGCGGAGCTTACCGACCGGCTCGGCGATGAAGCTTTCCTCGACCGGCACGGGGTCCGGCTCTGGCAGCAAGTACCAGGCCGTGAGCAGTACGATCAGAATGACCAACAGCCAACGCATCGCTCTACCTCACCTCAAAGCAGGCTTTCTGTACTGGGTGGCGGTAATTCTTCGGGGGGTTCAATGAACTTCACGCGTTTACCGCCGGCAAAGACCGCCTTGAATTCCTTGCGGCTGACCGATACGTAGCGGTCGTTGCCGCCGATCTCTACCTGCGAGCCCTCGCGAAGCGCATAGCCATGCTCATCGACCCGAACCACCATGGTCGCCTTGCGGCCCGTGTGGCAGATGGTCTTCAGCTCCTCGAGTTCGTCTGCCCAGGCCAGGAGGTACTGGCTGCCCGGAAACAGCTCACCCTGGAAATCGGTTCGAAGCCCGAAGCAAAGCACGGGAATGCCGAGCTGATCGACCACTTCAGAAAGCTGATACACCTGGTCCCGGGACAGGAACTGTGCCTCGTCAACAAGCACGCAGTGAATCGCCTCCTCCTCGAGCCGCGCCCGGGATGCTTCGAGCAGATCCGTTGCGTCGGAGAACGTCAGGGCCTGAGCTTCGAGGCCGATGCGCGACCGCACCACCCCCACCTCGTAGCGGTCATCGATTTGAGGTGTGAACAGGAGCGGCGTCATGCCGCGCTCCCGATAGTTGTAGGCAGACTGCAGCAAGACCGTGGTCTTGCCGGCGTTCATTGCCGAATAGTAGAAGTAGAGCTTAGCCATGGATTCACGTTCCCAAGCAGACGCCCATGATCAGTCATGGGGCCGTACTGATCAATCCGCCTCGCTGAGCACTGGCAAGGCGGTCTGCCAGAGCTGCCACTGGGCTGAATGCCGGTCGAGCGCTTCCCCCAGCATGGCCTCGACACGCTCGAGCGCTTCTTCACGGGACGGCAGTATGCCCGCATCGGACACCTCGATCACACGGCGCCCAGCAGCCTCGTCCCAAACCATGGAGAAAAACGCAGCGCTCGCTCCGGCAGCGACGACCAGGCCCAGACCACCCGGGTCCACGGAGAGTTGATGCTCGCGAACGCGAAGAAATGACCCCCGCGGCTTTGCAGCCGGCGCGTCCACCAGGAGGATCAGCGCTGTCGCCGGCTCCTGGAGCGCAGTCTCAACCTGTTCCCGGCCACCGGGCACACGAATTTCCCGACCCTCACAGACCTTGGCAAGGTAGCCGATACGCCAGCGCAGATAGGCATGAAAAAGTGGCGCCTGGCGCGCGAGCCCGG
>JBCDHO010000378.1:0-2376 GCA_038749855.1 Pseudomonadota bacterium | reverse complement strand
GTCCGGATCGTTCTGATTGGTCTGGTAGCCCATGTCCAGCATAGCGTGGCCGTAGATGTTCAGGTTCCACTCGCCATCGGCCTCGGGTTCGGGCACCGGGGTGATCATCGCCGGCTCCTTCATGGCCTCGCCTTCCATGACGACGTCCGCGTAGGCTTCCTCGGCAGCGACTTCGGCTGCGGCCTCAGCAGCGGCCTCGGCCTCGTCGCGGGCCTGGGCGGCCTCAACCTGCTCGAGCAGCTCGGCATTCTGTTCCTGCAAGGCTTCGATCTGTTCCTGCTGGGCCTGGATCATTTCCCACATTTCTTCGAGGGACGGCGTGTCCTGGGCCAGCGCACTGCTGGTCCCGAGCGCAAGGGCAACGGCCAGGGTCAGGGTGTGGGGGCGGAAGGGTGCGGGGAATCGCGTCATGACGGGTCCATCCTCTGCTCAGCTCAGCAAAACCGCGGTGCGGCACCTGGACTGGACTTCCGTCGATCACCGCCGCTGGCCCAGCCCCCCAGCGCGGCGTGAATCGAAGTTCATTCGGCATCTTTTGGCGTGCCGTCTCGTTGAAGCATAGCCGATGCCAATCCGCTTGTCGCCGTCTTGCATGAATCACTGTGACGCTGCCTGAATACCGGTAGAAACAATGCATCTTTCTGAAAACGCAATCATTATTTTTTGCACATTCTTGGTTTTGCAGTGCATTGTCTCTGCCGCAAGCGCAGACTATGCTCAGCATTCGTCGAGGGCCATGGAGGCCACTCGATCGGTATATCCGGGGGGGTGAGATGCCAAAGAGCTTGCACGTAGTCCGGCGGGTGCTCGTACCGCTGACAGCCGCCCTGCTCCTGGGTGGCTGTATCACCAGCAACAAAGCGCCGGAGCTGAACCGCGCCGCCACGGAAGAGGCGCTCGAGACCGAGCCCTGGCGCCGGCTGCCGAAGCCGGATCACACGCTGGAGAATTTCATTCCCGGTAAGGCGCCGGACTATTGCTTTGACCGGCAGACCCAGCCTTACACCTCCGTGGTGGATGCGCATTACCACCCCCGCCCCTTTGGCGGTCCGCCGCTGGATTTTGAGACCCAGTTCAAGGTCCTTGAGGCCGGCGGCGTGCGCTTTGTGAATTTCTTCGGCATCGGCCAGGTGCTTGAGTTGGACTCGAACTGCACCTACTACCTCGATTGCCCGGGCGTCACCGCCATGCCCAGCATCAAGAACGACTTCGCCAATGCCCTGGACATCGCCAACCTGGACCCGGACAAGGTGCACATCACCTTGTCCATGACCTTCATGGACCTGGCACATCCGGAGCACATCGTGGCGCTGATCGAGCTTTACGATCGGGAGTTTCCGGGCATGTTTTCCTGGACCGGGGAGCTGAACCTCATCAAGCAGGCGTTGCTGGGGAACAACCACGAACCCGCTACCTTCGAATCGATCGATGCCTGGGCGCCGTTCATGGCGATTCTCCGTGAGCGCGGCATCCCCGTTACCCTCCATGCGGACCTGGGCAACGACCGGAACCCCATCCGATTCGAAGCGCTACTGCATTACGCAGCGCAAAAGTACCCGGACAACAAGATCGTCTGGGCACACATGGGCCTGTCAAAGGAACTGGGGGACATGGACCCGGTCGAGCACGTAACCATCGTCAAACGCGCCCTCGATAACTACCCGAACCTGATGATCGACATCTCCTGGGACGTGATTTTCAACGAGTACCACCAGTGGGGCGATATCTACGTGCCCTTTCTCAACGAATACTCGGAGCGCGTCCTGCCCGGAACGGACTTCGTGGCCGCCGGCTACAAGGATCCGCAGCAGTACTTCAAGGAGCTGGAAGTGACGAGCCGGGTGCTCGCCTACCTGGACAACGAGGCATTCCGCAATATTGCGCTGGGGCAGAACTACTTCGAGTACCTCGACCTGGACTTCGAAGCCCCCCGGCTCTGCCCGTCAACGCCAGGCCCGTAGCCGATCAGCTGGGCCGATCAACCAAGTCCAGGGCCGATCAGTTTTCGAAGGCGTCCTGGAAGAGCAGTTCGCCCACCGGACCCACGGAATTCTGGACCAGTCCCATGCCGATGGTCGGGCTCCAGCCCGGGAACACGGTGGACAGATTTGGGTTGCCCAGGTGGTTGCGCATGATTTCGCTCAGCGGCTGGCGGAAATCCGTTGTTGGGCGCAGGTCCGTATTCAGGTACAGGTCATCGTCGCGAATACCCGGGAAGTGCCCCAGCACCTGGCCACCTCGAATATTGCCGCCCGCGACCATCATGACCTGACCTGAGCCATGGTCTGTGCCGCGGTTGCCGTTTTCTGCCACCCGCCGACCAAAATCCGTTTGTGTGACCAGTGCTACCTGGTTTTTACGACCGGCGTTGGCCAG
>JBCDHO010000377.1:0-2406 GCA_038749855.1 Pseudomonadota bacterium | reverse complement strand
GTCTTGAGCCCCCGTAGCGCCAGAAAGCTGTCAAAAGGCCCCTGGATTCCACCGATGGAGTTGAGCAGAAACCACAGGTCCTCGGCGCGTTCAGCGTCCTTGACCACGGCAATGCCGCCGACGATGTCGGAATGCCCGTTCAGGTACTTGGTCGCCGAGTGAATCACGATGTCCGCCCCCAGCTCCAGGGGCCGCTGCAGCATGGGCGAGGCGAAGGTGTTGTCCACCACCAGGATGGCGCCGATTTCGCGCGCCACCTCGGCGACGGCGGCGATGTCTACCAGCTTGAGCATGGGGTTGGTGGGCGTCTCCACCCAGATCATCTTCGTTTCTGGGGTGATCGCTGCCCGCAGTGCCGCCAGGTCTTCCAGGGGCGCGAAGGAGAACTTCAGCCCGGCTGAACGCTCGCGAACCCGGTGGAAGAGACGAAAGCTGCCGCCATAGAGGTCGTCCATGGCCACCACGTGGTCGCCGGTATCCAGCAGCTCGAGCACGGTCCCGATGGCCGCCATGCCGCTGGCGAAGGCGAACCCGCGAGCGCCGCCCTCGAGATCGGCGATGCAGTCCTCGTAGGCCTGGCGCGTCGGGTTATGGCTGCGTGAGTACTCCCAGCCCTGGTGGTCACCGGGGCTCTTCTGGACGTAGGTGCTGGTGGCGTAGATCGGCGGCATGATTGCGCCCGTGGACGGATCCGGCGCCTGGCCCGCGTGAATGGCGCGGGTACCCAGGCCGTGTTTGCGCTCCTGGCTCATGGAAATTCCTTGTGTTCAGGTTGTCTGCTGGCCGCATCGCCAACCGGGCGGTTGCGGCCGTGGATCGGGAGTCAATTTGCCCGTCGCTGTGTCAGGTGTCCGCACGACGGCGCAGATGGTGCACCAGGTCGACGCGGGTGATCAGACCGAGAAAGTCCTCTCCGTCTTTCACAATGGCCACGTAATCCTGGTCGAAAATCGGCATGAGCGCCTCGACCGGATCCGCGACCTGCACTGACTGCAGCTCCGTCACCATGGCGCTGCGGACGGGCTCGGCGAACTTTTGGTTGTCGCCGACGATGGCCAGCAGCAGGTCAGACTCGTCTAGGATGCCCACGAGGCGACCGTCTTCGATGACGGGCAGCTGGCTCACGTCGTAGAGCTTCATGCGCGTGTAAGCATTGGCCAGCGGTTCATCCGGGTTTACGGTCACCGTGTCGTGGGTGCTGAAAGGACGCGCGATCAGGTCGCGCAGATCACCGTGCGATGTCGTCTCGAGAAAGCCCTGGTCGCGCATCCAGAAATCGTTGTAGAGCTTCGAGAGATAGCGGTTGCCCGTGTCGCAGGCGAAGGTCAGCACCCGCTTCGGCTCGGTCTGGGCCTGGCAATAGCGCAGCGCAGCGGCGATCAGCGTACCCGTCGATGATCCACCGAGAATGCCTTCGCGCTTGAGCAGCTCGCGGCCCATTTCCATGCTTTCACGGTCCGGGATGCTGTAGGCACTGTGCACCCGGGTGAAATCGCTGATGGTCGGCAGAAAGTCTTCACCGATGCCTTCGACCAGCCAGGAGGCGCTTTTCTCAGACAGTATTCCGTCGTTGATGTACTCCGCCAGGATCGACCCTTCCGGATCGGCGAGCACCAGCTCGAGGTTCGGTGCGGCCTCGGCGAAATACTTCGAAAGACCGGTTACCGTGCCGCTCGACCCCACGCCCAGCACGATGGCATCGAGGTGCTCATCCATCTGCCGCCAGATCTCCGGGCCGGTGACCTGCTCATGGGCCAGCGGGTTGTTCGGATTGCCGAACTGGTTGATGAAGTAGGACCCCTCGATCTGCTCCGACAGGGTTTTGGCCAGGTCCTGGTAGTACTCGGGGTGGCCCTTGGCGACGTCTGAACGGGTCAGCACCACATCGGCGCCCATGGCCTTAAGGTTGGAGATTTTCTCGCGGCTCATCTTGTCCGGGATCACCAGCACGAGGCGATAACCTTTCTGCGCAGCGACCAGTGCCAGGCCGAGGCCCGTATTGCCCGCAGTTCCTTCGACAATCGTGCCGCCCGGTTGCAGGGCGCCGGAGCGTTCCGCCTCCTCAATCATCTTCAGGCCGATGCGGTCCTTGATGGAGCCACCCGGGTTGTGGCTTTCCAGCTTGATGAAGAGTTCGCAGGGGCCCGTGTCAAAGGCGCGGGATCGGACGATCGGCGTTTCGCCAATCAGGTCAAGAATGCTGTCGTGAACGGCCATTAATGCGCTTCCAGGGGGTGATCGGGGCAACGCCCCATTATAGCGTTGAGACAGGGTAAAACGGCCGGGTTTCCCCGGCCGTTTGGTATTAAGAGCGGGGGGGTGCTTATCTCGGCGATCAGGGTCCGATTTTAGTGTTTTTCAAGCGTGTAGCGGTTTTTAGGGCTTCCTCAAGCGTTTGCGGCGGCC
>JBCDHO010000376.1:0-2455 GCA_038749855.1 Pseudomonadota bacterium | reverse complement strand
TGGTCATGAAGCCATCGCCCGACGATATTCAGGAGCGATACCTGGGCTCCCTGGCGGCCATCGGCATTGATCCTGCCGTGCACGACATCCGCTTTGTCGAGGATAACTGGGAATCCCCAACCCTGGGTGCTTGGGGCCTGGGCTGGGAAGTCTGGCTGAACGGTATGGAAGTTACCCAGTTCACCTATTTTCAGCAGGTGGGCGGGCTCGAATGTCGACCGGTCATGGGCGAAATCACCTACGGTTCCGAACGGCTGGCCATGTATCTGCAAGGCGTCGACAACGTCTACGACCTGGTCTGGACCGAAAGCAACGGGCGCAAGGTGACCTACGGCGAAGTGTTCCACCAGAATGAAGTCGAGCAATCCCGCTACAACTTTGAGCAAGCGGACATAGACGCCCTGTTTGGGTGGTTCGACAGCTGTGAAAGAGAAGCCGCACGACTGGTTTCGCTTGGGCTGCCTCTGCCCGCTTATGAGCAGGTACTTAAGGCGTCACACACCTTCAACCTGCTCGACGCGCGTCGCGCCATTTCCGTCACCGAACGTCAGCGCTATATCCTGCGAGTCAGAGACGTCGCCCGTCAGGTGGCGGAGGCCTACTACGCCAGCCGCGAAGCGCTGGGCTTTCCTGCTCTGGAGGCGGCGGACCATGAGTGACATCGCATCCCGAGAGCTGCTCGTGGAAGTCGGCTGCGAAGAGCTGCCACCGCTGGCCCTGGATCGACTCACGGCAGCTTTTTACGACGGCGTGTGTTCCGGCCTGGAAGAGGCAGGGATTTCATTTGATCGCGAGCAGAGTCGCTCCTACAGCACACCGCGCCGCATGAGCCTGCTGTTTTCCGACGTGGCCGAACGCCAGCCAGATCGGGTGCTCGAGCGAAAAGGGCCTTCAGTCAACGCTGCCTTTGATGATGACGGACAGCCAACCCGGGCGGCGCTGGGCTTCGCCGCTTCCGTCGGCCAGCCCGTCGCAGCGCTCGAGCGCCTGGAAACCGATAAGGGCGCGTGGCTGTTCTGTCACGTTGACGAGACCGGTAAGCCACTTTCTGACCTGCTCTTTCCAATTCTCGCCCAGGCACTCGATCGGCTACCGGTACCGCGGCCCATGCGCTGGTCAGATCACGATTTCAGCTTTGTCCGCCCGGTCCACTGGCTCGTGGTTGTACATGGGACCGAGGTGATTGAGGGAGAGCTTTATGGCTGCAAGGCCGGCAGAGAGACGCATGGACACCGAATTCACGCACCCGGCGCGCACCCGCTCGAATCCGCCGAAGGCTACGCTGAACGATTGCAGGAACTTCACGTCATCGTTGACCCGGACGCTCGTCGTGCCCGTATCCGCGAGGAAGTAGAACAAGCGGGCAAGGCAACTGGAGGCATTGCGCGCATTACGCCTGAGTTACTCGATGAAGTGAACAACATCGTGGAGTGGCCTGTCGCGGTCGCCTGTACCTTCGAAGCCCGTTTCCTGAGTGTTCCCCAGGAAGCGCTCATCGCCAGCATGGAATCTCACCAAAAGTTCTTTCCAGTGCTCGATGAACAGGGCGCCCTGACGTCCAGTTTCGTGGTTGTTGCCAACATCGAATCCAGGGACGAACAGGCCATGGGTGCCGGCTTCGAACGTGTGATTCGTCCACGGCTTGCCGATGCACAGTTTTTCTGGGAGCAGGACCTGAAGCAGCCTCTTGATCGCTGGTCAGCACAACTTGACAGTGTTGTCTTTCAGAAGGATTTAGGAACAATTGGTGATAAATCACGACGTATAGCGAGCATTTCTAAACAAATCGCCGAACTTGCTGGTGCAGAAGCTGCTGTTGCAGAAGCCGCTGCGCGTCAGTGCAAACTGGATCTCGTGAGCCTCATGGTCGGTGAGTTCCCCGAGCTCCAGGGTGTCATGGGCGCTTACTACCTTACCCATGCCAAGGCACTGGACGGCGTTCCCGAGGCGGTGCGCGGGCATTACCAGCCACGCTTTGCGGGCGACGCCCTTCCGGCAACACGCGCCGGCCAGATCGTGGCCCTGGCAGATCGCATTGACACCCTCGTCGGTATTTTTGCGGTCGGCCTCAAGCCGACCGGCAACAAGGACCCTTTCGCGCTCCGTCGCTCCGCCATCGCAGTCATCCGTCTGCTGGAAGAAGGACCCTTCGATCTGACCATTGCCGCGCTGGTCGACCTGGCGAGCGAAACGCTGGCAGAGCAGCTCGAGCCCGATGCGGGCGTTCGGGGTGACGTTCGTCACTTCATCCTCGAGCGTCTGAAGAACCACCTGGTCGAGGGGGGTACGCCGCTGCGGCAGGTGAACGCAGTGCTGGCCGCACCCTTGGGCAGCTTGGCAGATTTGCGGGCCCGCCTCGATGCGCTCGCTCACTTCATGGGTCAGGACGGTGCCGAGTCGCTGGCTGCAGCCAATAAGCGAATCGGCAATATCCTGAAGAAACAGGAAATGCCTG
>JBCDHO010000375.1:0-2490 GCA_038749855.1 Pseudomonadota bacterium | reverse complement strand
TGCAACCGTACGCTTTGGTCTTTATAATTAGCAATATAAATATTTCAATTTGTATTATTAGTTTTCTTAATAAAAACAGATGTGACTGTTTTCTATGACGAATACGCAGCGCTTCTACTACAAGGGCAACATCCTCAAGCAGCTTCGCGCCTTCTGTGCGGTGGCACGCACAGGCAAGATGACGGACGCGGCCGAGGAGCTCTTTCTGAGCCAGTCGGCCGTGAGCCTGCAGGTCAAGGCGCTGGAAGAATCGCTTGAAACCATCCTCTTCGAACGCCGCGGGCCGGCCATTCAGCTGACGCCCGAGGGCCGGAAGCTGCTCGACATGGCACGACCCCTGGTCGAAAACATCGACAGCCTTCCCGATCGCTTTATCAAGGAAACCCGCGGGGGCGACCAGTCCGGCGAGGTGGTCATTGCCGCTGGCGAATCCACCATCATTTACATCCTGCCGCGACTGGTGGCACGGTTCCGTGAACAGTTCCCGGGCATCCATGTGCAGATGCGCAACGTCACGGGCCGGGACGGGCTGGCGATGATCCGCGAGGACAGCGTCGATTTCGCCATCGGCTCGATGCTCGATGTACCCACGGACATCAGCTATACACCCATGTACACCTTTGATCCGGCGCTGATCATGCCCCTGGGCCACGACCTGGCGGAGAAGGAAAACATCACCCTCGAGGACATCGCGCCCTACGGCCTGATCCTCCCACCGCGACGCCTGACCACCTGGCGCCTCGTCGACCGGGTTTTCCAGCAGCACCAGGTGCCCTTCAACGTGGTGCTCGAGGTGGGCGGCTGGGAGGTCATCAAGCGCTACGTCGAAGCCGACTTCGGGCTCTCGATCGTCACCAGCATCTGCCTGCGCGAGGAAGACCGCCTGGTGGCGCGCAACATGAGCAAGTACTTTCCAAAGCGCACCTACGGCGTGGTCAGCCGCCGGGGCCGGCACCTGCCCATGCCCGCGAGGAGCTTTATCGAGTCGATCCAGGACGTACCGATTTCGGACTCGCCCTGGCATACCGGGGAATCCATGCGCTAGGTGCCCAAGAAACGCCCAAAGGCAACACCCCGAGCAACCCCACGAGTCATTCACGTGCTCGCACCCTTGAACCCCACAGGAGAAGCCAACCGATGAACCCGCACGCACTTCGATTGCTCGCCACGCTTGTCCTGCTCATCCCGCTGATCGCCCAGAGCGACGAGCCGCCGCGCCCCAACATCGTCCTCGTGGTCATGGATAACTTTGGCTGGGGCGAAGTCGGCGCCTACGGCGGCGGTGTCCTGCGCGGTGCCCCGACACCCCGCATTGACAGCATCGCCGCCGAAGGCCTGAAACTGCTGAACTTCAACGTCGAGGCCGAATGCACACCGTCGCGGGCTTCGCTCATGACCGGTCGCTTCGGCATTCGGACGCGTCAGCGCCCGGGCGACCTTCCGCAGCGTGAAATCTGGTACGGGATCACCCAGTGGGAAGTGACGATGGCAGAGATGCTCTCCGACGCAGGCTATGCCACGGCGCTGTTTGGCAAGTGGCACCTTGGGGATACGGAGGGCCGCTTTCCTACTGATCAGGGCTTTGATGAGTGGTACGGCATTCCTCGCTCCTCGGACCGCTCCTTCTGGCCGGACAGCGACAGCTTGCCGCTCGATGCAGGCATTGAGCTCACACACGTCATGCAGAGCCGGCGCGGCGAAGCGCCGGAACAGCTGGACGTCTACGACCTGGAGAAACGCCGGGCCATCGACCGGGAACTGACCACGCGGACCATTGACTACATGGATCGACAGGTCAAAGCGGGCAAACCGTTCTTCACCTGGGTGTCGTACACACAGACCCACGAGCCCGTGGAAGCACACCCGGACTTCAAGGGCACCACCCGTCACGGCGCTTTCGCCGATGTGCTGGCCCAGACCGACAGTTACATTGGCGAACTGCTGGATGCGGTGGACCGGCTGGGCATCAGGGACAACACGCTGTTCATCTTTACCGCCGACAACGGCCGCGAGGGCATTCCGGGCTCCTTTGGCTTCACGGGCCCCTGGCGCGCCGGTATGTTTTCACCCTGGGAAGGGTCCATGCGGGTATCATTCCTGGCCCGCTGGCCCGCACAGATTCCCGCCGGCCGTGAATCCAACGACATCGTGCACCTCGTTGACCTGTTCCCCACCTTTGCCCGCTTTGCCGGCGGCGAGATTCCCGAGGACCGCGTCATGGACGGGCTGGACATGGGCCCCTTCTTCACGGGCCAGGCGGAGAAGTCACCACGCGAGTGGGTCCCCGTGTACGTACAGAATCACTTCTTCGGCGTGAAGTGGCGCGACTGGAAGCTGCTGCTGAAGGAAATGGACGCCGACAGCTACGCGATCCGGGAACTCGGCTACCCCTCGGTCTACAACCTGATCGTGGATCCCAAGGAAGAGGTGCCGGAATTTAACTACTTGCCCGATACCTGGGTGGACATTCCGCTCTACACGGTCATGGAG
>JBCDHO010000374.1:0-2628 GCA_038749855.1 Pseudomonadota bacterium | reverse complement strand
GCCGCGGCGGCAGGCCGTTTGGCCCTGGTTGACGTGGTCAATTCGGGCGCCTGGCTGCTCGTCGTGGCGCTGCTTGAAATCGAGGTTTTGCTACAGCTGTGGGACCGGCTCGGCACCAAGCTGACCCACGTCTTCACTGGCATCAAGGCGGTGCTGTACGCGACGTTGTTTCTTGCGGCCGTTTATTGGGGCATTGAAGGCGACTTTCTCGACTTCTGGGACGCCTTTCTGTGGCTTGTGGCCTTCGTGTTCATTGAGCTGAACATCTTCCAGTGGCAGGCCGAGGTGGCCGAAGAGAAAGCCCTGGGGCACGGCCCGGCGCCTATGCTGGGGCAGCCGACCGGCGCAGACGATGCCGGTTCGAATTCGCTTTAGTCGTAGCGGGTAAACCAGCCCGTGATCGAGTGCCGGGCGTGGGGCGCGTAGGCGGCCACCTGGGACACGCTGTGCAGCACTGGAACCTTGAACAGGGTCAGCGAATTGAAGCGGGGCACCAGGCAGTCCTCGATGTGACCGCTTTCGTCCTGGAACGTCGTCAGCCCGCCAAAATCGAGATGCCAGTCCCGGGTGAACTGAAACACATACGCCATGTGGCGTTGTTCGAAGGGGCTCCGGTCGGCGTGCTGGCGCAGGAAGTGACCGGGCCGGTAGCGGCAGGCGTGGCAATCAACGCGGTTAAAAGCGCTGTCGCCGGACACTTCTTCAATAAAGCCAAACAGCTCATCGGTGCCGAGAAAGCTCAGGAACTCCTGTAAGCGAAGACCCGGATCGAGCCCTTCGCGACGGGCTTTCAGCACATCGTAGGCGTCGTAGAGATACTGGAATTTTTCGCCGGCCTCAGCCATGACCTTGCGTTCGAGGTCCGCCAGCCCTTCGGGACCCAGGGCCTCCTGCTCCGCCGGCGTCAGCCGGCCAACCGTTTCCTCACTCTCTCGATCATGCCGGTACCAGGCCAGGCGCCAGGGAACGTCATGGGCCAGGCAGGTGTGGATCGTGTCGGCAAACTCCGGCCGGAGCACCTGCTCAATCGTGATGCGTCCGCGTTCCTGGAAGCGTGCGCGCAGGGCGCCGATATCCAGGGCCGGATTGATCAGCTGAGTCGCCACGGCCCGGCGTCTAGGCCTTTTGGACAGGCCAGTGCGGGGAGATCAGCTGGCGCAATGGGGTCGTCAGCTTGTAGGGGGCGGCAAGTACGCTGCCTGTGCGTTCAAAGTCGTCTTCACCGGCGAAGTCGGACACCACACCCCCGGCCTCACGCACCAGCAGGGCGCCTGCGGCAACATCCCAGGGCTTCAGTCCCAGCTCGAAGTAGCCGTCAAAACGGCCCGCGGCGGTCCAGGCGAGATCGAGGGCGGCGGAACCGGTGCGCCGGATATCTTCCACCTTGCGATACACGGCGCTGAACACCTTGGTGTATAGCGGCATGGAGTGCCGCTCCCGGAACGGGAAGGCCGTGGCCAGGATGGCAGTATCGAGCTGCTTGCGCTCGGACACGCGGATACGCTGGCTGTTCAGGAACGCCCCAACGCCTCGACTGGTTGTAAACAGTTCGTCACGCAGCGGGTCGTAGATCACCCCATGTTCTGTGCGACCGCGCACCTTGTAGGCAATGGACACCGCAAAGTGAGGAATTCCATGGAGGTAATTGCTCGTTCCGTCCAGGGGATCGACCACCCAGAGCACCTCACCTTCACCCTGCTGTCCGCCTTCTTCACCGAGGATCGCATGGTCGGGATTGAAGCGACGAATTTCTTTTACAATGGCCGCCTCGCAGGCCCGGTCGACTTCACTGACGTAGTCATGGCGCGCCTTGCGGGCCACGGGCACCGTATCGAGACGACGCAAACTGCGGCGCATGATTTCGCCCGCCGCATGGGCGGCCTCGGTGGCGATATTGATGGCGGGATGAGGCATGGGCTCGGGACCGGTGCGATGAGCAATGAAGGTAGCGGCGAAACGCGCGAAGCGGCCGCGAATGATAACAGAAGCGCGGAGGTCGCGGCAGAGCGGCTCGCGGGCATCCGCGTGGTGCTGATTCATACGACGCACCCCGGCAACATTGGCGCCGCGGCGCGCGCCATGAAGGTGATGGGGCTGCGTCAGCTGCACCTGGTCGCTCCGAAAACCTGGCCATCGGCAGACGCTACCGCGATGGCCTCAGGCGCAGCGGACCTGCTCCACGAGGCCGTGGTACACGATACGCTGGACGATGCCCTGGAAGGTTGCCGTCTGGTGATGGGGACTAGCGCACGCCTGCGCAGCCTGTCCATGCCCCAGCTCGATGTTCGTGCGGCGGCGCGCCGTGGGCTAGAAGAGGCGCGCGATGGCGATGTGGCGCTGCTGTTTGGACGCGAGGCGCATGGCCTGACCAACGAGGAAATTCAGCGCTGCAACTACCTCGTGCACATTCAGACCAACCCGGCATTCGGCTCCCTGAATCTTGCCCAGGCGGTGCAGGTGGCTGCCTATGAGTACCGCATGACAGCCCTGGGTGGCGGCGACGAGGAACAGCCTTCCACGGACTGGTCACCGGTGGACGCGGTGCAGATGGAGCGTTTCTACGAGCACCTTGAGCAGACGCTGACCAAGATCCGATTTCTGAATCCCGATCATCCAAAACGGCTCATG
>JBCDHO010000373.1:0-2736 GCA_038749855.1 Pseudomonadota bacterium | reverse complement strand
CGCTGCCGACAATGGCGGCGATCAGCTGCTCGTCGAATACCTGTTCGAGCGTGCGCGCCTGGGCTTCGCGGTCCATGGCCGCGAGGTAAACGAGCTCTTCCGCACCCAGCACCTGCACGCGGTTGGGATGAATCAGGTTGAGGTAGCCAGCCAGCGCCGGCCGCTCGGACATGTCGTGCGCGCTCAGGAGCGTGTCTTCGCCGTGGTCTTTTCCGGCCACCCAGTGCAGGTCCAGCCGGTCCTGCAGCTGTGCAAACAGGTCCCGGGCTGTGAGTGTACGGGTCACTGGTTCAGTGGCGGGTTTGTGAAAGGAGCTCAACGAGTTCGTTGGCGTCGCCGGCTTCACGCAGCTGTCGAAGCAGCTCGTCGTCGCTGAATTTCTCGGCAATCTCCGCGAGCAGCTTGAGATGGTCCGTGGTGCAGTGTTCTGGTACGGCCAGGGCAAAAAGCAGGTCCACCGGCTGGCCATCGGAAGCGTCGAAGGCCAGGGGCTTGGCGAGGCGAATAAACACGGCCTGCACACGCGAGGAGCCGCTGACGCGACCATGGGGGATGGCTACGCCCTTCCCGAGACCGGTGCTGCCGAGGCGCTCCCGGGCGCACAGGCTTTCGAACACCTCGCGCGCGTTCAGTGACTCGTCTTCTTTCGCCAGGGCACGGCTGATGACCTCCAGCAGACGCTTTTTGCTGCTGGTGCGTACCTGGGGCAGCACGCTTTCCGCGCTGATGAGGTCATCCACGAGCATTGGGGGCTACCGTCGGTGTCCGGGTGCGTTGGGCGGTCAGGCGTCCGTCGGGAACGTCGGTTTCTGATGATGATGTTCGCGGAGCTTGCCTTTCAGGCGGCGTACCTGCCGGTCCATCTTGTCCGACAGGCCATCGATCGCTGCGTACATGTCCTGGGCGGTCTCGGTGGCGAAGAGCTTTCGCCCCCCGGCGTTGACCGTCGCCTCGGCCGTCTGGTCCAGCTTTTCGACGTTCAGGATGACATCAACGGAAACCACCTGGTCGAAATGGCGCGTGAGTCGCTGCATCTTTTCGGTGGCGTAAGCACGAAGGGCGGGCGTGACTTCCACATGGTGCCCGGTAATGGTCAGTTGCATGGATGAAACTCCGTTGTCACGTTTTTGATTCTATACCCCGTTCCCGGGGTTTCCCAGTCCCGGCGCTTGGCTGCGCTGCAGCTCGAGGCTCGGCGCACCGGCAATCCCTTGGGCTCAGGCGGACAGTCGTCGCCAGGCCTTGCGCCGTTCGCTGCTCGAGCCGATACCGAGAGACTCCCGGTACTTGGCGACGGTGCGTCGCGCGGCGAGTGTTCCTTCCGCCTTGAGCGTCTCCGACAGGGCCTGGTCGCTGAGCGGTTTGCCGGGGGGCTCGGCAGCGATCAGGCTGGCGAGCCTTGCCTTCACAGACGTTGCGCTGACGGTACCACCGTCGGACGTGTTGACGTGGCTGGAGAAAAAATACTTGAGCTCGAACAGGCCCCGGGGCGTCAGCATGTACTTTCGCGTGGTCGCGCGGGAAACCGTCGACTCGTGGACGCCCGCGCGTTCGGAGATGTCCTTGAGGATCAGGGGCCGCATGGCAATTTCGCCGTGTTCGAGAAAGGCCTGCTGCGCATCCACGATGCACTGGGATACGGTCAGCAGGGTCCGATTGCGCAATTCCAGGCTGGACATGAGCCAGCGGGCTTCCTGCAGGCGTCCTTCGAGGTACTTGCGGTCTTCGCTGCCGCCGGATTTCCGCAGCAGCTGCACGTAGAACTTGTTGAGTTTCAGCTTGGGATCATTGTCCGGGCTGAGCGTCGTGATCCAGCGTCCCTCGGACTGGCGGACGTAGACATCCGGAACAAGATACTCGTCCGCCCGGTTGTCATAGCGGGCACCGGGTCGTGGCTCCAGGCTGCGGATCAGGTCCATGGCGAGGTCTACGCGCTCCCGGTCGACGCCGAGCGCCCGTGCGAGCCCTTCGGGGTCTCCGGCAACCACGAGGTCGAGGAAATCGCGGGCAAGGCGACGCGCAGTCTCGAGACCGGGCGTGGAAGCGGGCAGCACTTCGAGTTGCACGCGGATGCATTCGCCCGGGTCCCGGCTCGCCACACCGACCGGCTCCATGCGCTGCACGCGGCGCAGTACGGCCTCGACCTGGTCTGGCGTTACACGATGCTCCGGCGCCAGACTGGCACCGATCTCGTCAAGCTCATCGAGGAGATAACCGTCTTCATCAAGGGCGAAGACAATGGCGGCAGCGATTGCCGCATCCCGGTCGTTGAACTGGGCCATGCCGATCTGAAACAGCAGGTGTTCGCGCAGCCCGTCGCCGCCCGTGTCGGCGATCTGCAGTTCACGGTCGCTGCTGTAGCTGTCTGGTTCACCCCAGTCGTCGGCAATGCCGTAGTCCTCACCCCAGTCTTCATTGCCGGTGTCCCATTCGTCCCGGTTGTCCTGCTCCGTGGTGCTGTCTGCCGCAAGTTCTGACTCCCAGTCCGTCTCGTCGCCCGATTCGGTGGAATCCCCGGGCTCCGCCGTTTCGAGCAGCGGGTTGGCCTCGATGGTTTCCTGCAGGTATTCCCGCAGCTCGATGCGCGTCATCTGCAACAGGCGGATGGCCTGCTGAAGCTGTGGCGCGAGGGCCAGCTTCTGGGTGAGTCGGATTTGGAGAGACTGATCGATCATCGATTCGCTGCCATAGCGTGCCGGCCTAGAGGCGGAATTCCTCGCCCAGGTAGACCTCGCG
>JBCDHO010000372.1:0-2751 GCA_038749855.1 Pseudomonadota bacterium | reverse complement strand
GCTGGAAAGCCTCGTAACAACTGGGTTTCGGGAGAGGGGAGCGTGAGAACTGTGACAGAAATAGTGCGCCGCAAAACGTCCATTTGCGACGATTTACTGACGTAAATTGTCACACTTGAACGGTGTTGGGAGCCTGTTTCGTCACCTCAAAAGGTCCCGCCCTGTATTGAATGAAGCCCCGGATGCCCCCGTGAAAGGCGTCCCGAGGTCAGTCCTGGAGGGGTTCCAGCCAGCCCCAGCGGTCCTCCGTCGAACCGTCGAAGAGGCCGAAAAAAGCCTGCTGGACGGCCTTGGTAACGGGTCCACGGGCCCCTGAGCCGATCACCATGTGGTCTACCTTGCGCACCGGGGTCACTTCGACCGCCGTTCCGGTCATGAAAATCTCATCGGCGGCGTAGAGCTGTTCCCGGCTGATGGATTGCTCCTCCAGCGTGTAGCCCAGCGAGCGCGCCAGCACGATGGCCGTATGGCGAGTGATGCCGCTGAGGATGGCGGAAGAAACGGGCGGCGTGATGATGCGATCCCCATCGACCACGAAGATGTTTTCGCCGCTGCCTTCACTGACCAGTCCATCCGTGCCCAGGGCGATGCCCTCGCTGAAGCCGCGCTCCTTGGCCTCGGAAACAATCAAAAAGGAGGACAGGTAGTTACCCCCCGCCTTGGCGCCGGCGGGAATCGTGTTCGGGGCGACGCGCTGCCAGGAGCTGACGCACACCTCGACCCCGTTTTCCAGGGCGCCATCGCCCAGGTAGGTGCCCCATTCGTTGACGATCACCGCGGTTTCGACGATGGACAGGTCAGAAGGCAGGACCCCCAGGCCACAGTCACCCCGAAAGGCGACGGGCCGAAGGTAAGCGGCCTCGAGTCCGTTCTCGAGCACCGTTTCGCGACATGCCGCGTGAATCTCCCCGAGGCTGTAGGGGATCGGCAGGCGGTAGACGCCGGCGGACCAGAAAAAGCGCTTGAGGTGGTCGGTGAGGCGAAAGACCCTTGGGCCGGCGGGCGTGCGATAGACGCGCACACCCTCGAAGACGGAGGTGCCGTAGTGCAGGGCGTGGGTCCGCACGCTGACCGTGCATTCTTCAAAGGGGCGAAGCTGGCCGTTGAACCAGACCTTGAATTCATCGCTCATGGCGCTGTTCTCTCACCGGTTACGTCGCCAGTATCGGCGGGCCTTAAGATCGAAGCAAGGCGCCAGCAAGCGGAGGGCGGCCAAGCCCCGTGGCGGCCGGTTCAGGCCTATGAAATACCCGGCAGAGCGATCAGCATCCTGTGTCGATCATGCGGGTCAGGACGGACTCGGACGCTTCAGATCTGGCGCGGCGTCCAGTCCTGCTGCTGCGCAAAGTAGTCCACGAGAAACGCCACGAATGCCGTGACCTTGGCCGGCCGAAAGCGGCGGTGCAGCGTAACGGCGTGGATGTCGAGGGAGGGCGAGCGATAGTCTGTCAGAATCTCGATCAGCCGTCCCGCATCGATATGGTCTTTGACCAGGAACTCCGGGAGCCGCACGATTCCGAGCCCCCGGCAGGCGGCCTCGGCCAGCACCCGTCCGTTGTTGCAGGCGAGGCGGCCGTGTCCGGCAAGGGGGACCGATGTGGTGCCATCGGGGGTTTGAAACACCCACTGGCCAGGTGTTGATGAGAGGGTGTAGGCCAGCAGCTGATGGTCCTGAAGCGCGTCGGGCGACTCTGGTGCGCCCGCCTCGGCCAGGTAATCGGGTGAGGCATAGCAACCGATGCAGGCACCGCCGAGGCGCCTCACCACGAGCGATGAATCCGCCAGCTGGCCGATGCGAAGGGCAACATCCACCTGCTCTTCCAGCATGCGCGACTCCCGATCCTCGTAGCGCACGTCGATCCGTACCTCGGGCGCCTCCGATAAAAATGCCCGCAGCGCGGGGCCCAGGAACAAACGTCCGAAGTCCATGGGGACGGACACGCGCAGCAGCCCGGAGGGTTTTTCACCGAGGCCTGCCACGCGGGCTTCCGTGGCTTCGAGCTGCTCGAGGAGCGCGACGCAGTCGGGGTAGTAGGCTTCGCCCGCCTCGGAGAGTTCGACGCGGCGGGTCGTACGATTGAACAGGCGGATACCGAGGTGCGCTTCAAGATCGCTCACGTGCCGGCTGACCAGGGGTGCGGAGACATCCAGAAGCCGTGCAGACTCAGAAAAGCTGCCGGTTTCAGCGACGCTGACAAAGGTGCGCATGGTGGCGAGGCGGTCCATGGTGACGTCGTCTATTAATTAATAAATAGAAACATTAATATTAATATTGTGGCTATTCATTATCAAATAATAATTAATTATCCTGTGTGCCATCAAACAGGAAACAGGAGAGAACATCATGTTCACAGTACGCAAAGCGGATGATCGCGGTCACGCCAACCACGGTTGGCTCAACAGCCACCACACGTTCTCTTTCGCCAGCTACTACGACCCGGCCCACATGGGCTTTGGTGAGCTGCGGGTGATCAACGATGACCGTGTGGCGCCCGGCCAGGGTTTCGGCACCCACCCGCACAAGGACATGGAGATCATTTCCTATGTGCTCGATGGGGCCCTGGAACACAAGGACTCCATGGGCAACGGCTCGGTCATGCGCCCCGGCGACGTGCAGCGCATGAGCGCCGGCACGGGGGTTGCGCTTTCTCCCTTGAGCATGGTGGTTTGATTCGCAATGCCCACGGCGTTTAGATCTCGATCCGGGTCAAACCCTTAGGAATAGGAATTGGCAAATTTAGCCAAAAATTC
>JBCDHO010000371.1:0-2759 GCA_038749855.1 Pseudomonadota bacterium | reverse complement strand
GAACACGATATCCACGAGATGATCGAAGCCACCCTGGCCCATGAACCCCTTGGCATGTCGGAACTCCCTTTCGAGACCCTGGGCATGCTGGTCACGGAGCTCGACCACTACCGCTATTTCGGTCTGGACTACATCAGCATGTCCATTGATTGCAGCGTAGAGGACAACGAGGGCCGGGCGATACCGCCCTGATCGAACGATACGCGCCAATCGGGTCAGACCCACTGGCGCTGGGGCGGGTATCATGCCCTGCCCATGAATGTCGACCATCGAACCCCAGCCCCATGACCACGATTGACGACTCGCTGGACCTGGTCGTCCGGGATCTCGAAGCGGGACAGTGGGCGGCCGCACGAGCCGGAGCTGAACGCCTGCTCGAGGCCTACCCGGAAGAGCCACGCGCCCTTCAGTGCCTGGGCCTGGCCCACTACTTTGCCGGCTCCCTGCCCGAAGCCGTACGCTGCCTGAGGCAGGCGGCAGCCCTGGTGCCGGACGACGGAGACTGCCAGGCCCGCCTGGGCATGGTGCTGCAGGAGAGCCTCGACTATGCCGGTGCGATTACCGCCCATGAACGCGCCCTCGCCCTGGCTCCCGACGATCCCTCGGCGTGGAATAACCTCGGTCTTTGCCACTGGAATCTCGGGCGCTCGGACCGCGCTCTGGAGGCCTATGGCAAGGCCCTGAGCAACGCGCCACGCTTCCCCGAAGCGAACTTCAATAAGGGACTGGCGCACGCCGGCCGAGCCGAACTGGACCTGGCCAGGGGGGCACTGGAACGCACACTCGAACTGCAACCGGACCGGGCAGAGGCACACCTCTACCTGGCGGCGGTGCTCAGCGAGGCGGGCCAGGAGCAGCAGGCAGCGGCGCAGCTCGAAGCATTCCGCGCTGAGCGGGGCACGGGACACTGGCTGGCGGACAGCTGGGAATACGCCCGGCGCCATCGCGGCCCGGAGACGGGTGTTCTCTTCGACGGCCCCGGCACCGTGCTACAAGCGGCCCTCAACCGCGCCCAGGTCGATGGACTCGTTGCAGAGTTTGGCGTTGCGCACGGCAATACGATCAACACGATTGCACGGCACGCCGGTCAACCGGTGCACGGCTTTGATGCCTTCGAAGGCCTGCCGGAGCGCTGGGGGGATCTACCCGCCGGCGCCTACAGTCTCGATGGACTTCTTCCCGATGTTCTGGACAACGTGGAGCTGCACGTTGGCTGGTTCGAGGACACCGTGCCGGGCTTTCTCGAACAGGAGCCCGGGGCCTTGCGCCTCGCCAACGTTGACTGCGACCTCTACGGCTCGACGCGAACGGTATTCCAGGCCCTTGGCGAACGTGTTCGCCCGGGCAGCGTCTTCGTCTTCGATGAATACTTCATGGGCGAAGACTGGCGGAAACATGAGTACCGGGCGTTCCAGGAAGCCGTGGAGGCTTTCGGGTGGGCCTATGAGTACCGGGCGCTCAGCATCCTCACCCGCCAGACCGTGATCGAAGTCACGGCGGTTAACCACTAAGACGTCCGTTACTCGTCTCTGACCAGCACGGCTTTGAAGCGCGGCATTCCGTGCCGTTCCAGGTAATAGGTCAACTCGCGGCCATCCTCGCTGAAGGAAAGAAACCACTCGTTGGTCGCCGCCTCGGGGATGAGCGCCGCCGTGTACGCATCGGCGGGGAAGGACTGGGAACGGCGGGTACCGGGCGCCTTCGTGGTACCGCCGTACTGGGTGATCTCGTTCGGGGTGCCGTCCTCGTGCCGGTGATCGTGTTTCAGTTCGAGACCGCCGTCGACACGCCGGATGATCCAGGTCCGGGAGCGGTCTTCGCCGACGATGAAGGGAATTCTCACCACTTCCGCTTCGCAGCTTTGCACGTGTGCGACCAGGACCTGGTCTTTCCAGGCCTCGCCAGGGTCGGCCGGATACACGGCGCGCCCGGTGAAAGTAGCGCCGCACAGCGCCGCGAGGTCAGTGAAAAAATCGTTCGGCTCTGCCGCATCAGCGCGTCACAGGTACGCGGTCAGCGACAGGAGCAGCAGGCAACGTAAGGGGAGAGGCAGCATCTTTGGGCACGTCTTGGTGAGTAGGGTCGGCACCCAGCATAGCGAGTCAACAGCGCCTGTCCCATGAACTTCTTGCCCGAAGGCGGTAGGGTTGGGGCTGCCGGGCGCACAAGCAGCCGGCGGAGTTCGTAGGGGGGCTTCGTTAAACAGCAAGCAATCCAAGGGAACCACATCATGAACATCATCCACCGCGGCTTCGCTGCACTGCTCCTGTTCTTGCTGTCCACGGGCGCGCTCCTGGCCTCGGACCTCATCCTTGAAGCCGCCAACCCAACCCAGGAGGTGCCCGAGGGTGGCTGGTTCTCCGTGGACTACGTGCTGGCCAATGAGGGTGCCGTACGCGTCAGCGACTACCGCGTCACGCTCTACGCCTCCCTGGACGACACCCTGGATGACAGCGACCTGGTGCTGGACACCTTTGAGTCCACGGCGGGCATCAACCCAGGCCTGTTCCAGACCGGGGGCTTCGGTCTCCAGCTGTGTCTGGCCCGGGGCACGGCCTGGTTCATGATCGTCATCGTGGACGAGGTGGTACCACCAGACCCCGACCTCGATGACAACATTGCCATTACGAACGTTCCCGTTCCAATCGTTGAACCGGACGAGGATTCGCAACCCTGCGACGAAATCATCGGCGGCGCGCCTTCGCTGTTCAATCCGGGCATCAACGACGCCTGGTTCAATCCCGAGACCGCCGGCCAGG
>JBCDHO010000370.1:0-2764 GCA_038749855.1 Pseudomonadota bacterium | reverse complement strand
TGAGCGTCAGCCGTTCCGTGAGTCCGATTTCGTCGATGAGGAACAGCGCATAGCGGTTGTCAACGCCGCCGGGCGCCGCCTCCATATCGGCACGATCGCGACGGATGTATTCAACGCCAGCGCGCAGGCGGTGCGTAATGTTGCCGGTGTCGAACAGCGCCTCATTACGCAGCGTGAGCCGCGTGGTTTCAAAGCTGTGGTTGGCATCGCCGAGCGCAATGACGACCGGACCGAAGAAAGGGTTGCTCTCCAGCGGCGAGCTGCCCCTGACGTACATGCCGTCGATTTCCTGGTTGGCATAGCTCAGGGCCACTTCGAAGTTGACCAGATCGTTTTCGAACGGATCGTAGTTGTAAATGGTGGAGAAGGTCTGCGACGTGGTGTCCCGATCGACGTTCCCGAACGCATCTGTGGTGGTGAAGAACGTGTCGTAGGGAACGTCACGCTCCGAGGTGCTGCTCTGGGTGAAGCTCGCCATGATGGATTGCGACTCGGTCAGGGTGACCCGCGCCTTGAGCAGGAAGGAAGGCAGATCAAAGGCACTGTTCCCGATGATATCGCCGTTGCCGTCT
Source organism: Pseudomonadota bacterium (assembly GCA_038749855.1). Lineage (GTDB taxonomy): Bacteria > Pseudomonadota > Gammaproteobacteria > Xanthomonadales > SZUA-36 > Marinihelvus. Next base: position 2,192 of record JBCDHO010000370.1, on the reverse strand, counting down.
TCCTGGTCGGATTGCTCGCGATAGGAAAAGTTGGCCAGCAGCTCGACATTCTCGGTGGGCTGATAGGCCGCCGTCAGTGAGCCATTCCAGCCGTCGTTATTACTGAAATAGCCACCCGTCGCCGCAAACACAAAGCCCGGCTCTCCTCCGGTGAAATCGGAGGCGTCCTTGGTCTCAAGCCTGATTGTTCCGCCGACGAGACCGGAGCCGTACTCGAAGCTGCCCATGGTGCCGCGAATGACCTCAACCCGACGGTACAGGAAAGGGTCCGTAAACAGCTGGTTACCGATGCGGTACAGCTCTTCGCCACCGGTGGTGGCACCGTCGACGATGATGGCGACCTTATGGTCTGTGCCAAAGGTTCCGTTGGCGCCAAAGCCGCGGATGTTGATTCCCGAGCCGGTCGGCGTCGAGCCATTAACGAGGGTCACGCCAGGAACCGAATCGATGAGTTCGGCCACGGTGTTGGCTTGCCGGTCGTCGATCTCTGCCTGATCGATAACGGTGATGGCTTCGGCAGTGTCGGTCTGGATGGCGCGCTTGCTGGTACCGAGCGTCAGGGTGCCAAGGAATTCAGTTTCCTCCTGCTCCTCGTCCTCGGTTTCCTGAGCCCACACGGTGCTGGTGGATGCCAGCCCTGCTGTGAGTGCTGTGATCGCAATCGCGGAAAGTAAGGACCGCTGAATTGCCGTGGTGAGTTTAGGGGACATGGTTCAGGCTCCATTTAAGAAAGAGAATGAGAATCATTCTTACTACGTTATTACACGGAGGTAAAGCGTTTGTGAAAAAATTAACCTGGTGCTTTGCTGGACGGACTGCGCTGGAAAGCCCATCCTATGCGGCTTTTTGTCTTGATTTCAGATCGTTTCAACACAAACCCCGCGCGGTGGATTGAATAGACACCGCACTGCTTTTTCTCCGGTAGTCACGGAGAAAGCCATGCGTTTTAGCTGGAGGCGCTTATGCTCAGTGTTCCGCTGAGTGTAAGGGCCGCCCTTGCTCGTGGTCGCCCGATTCGCACTTTCACGCCTCACCACGAAAGCTACTGAAACAAAGTACCGTCTCTCCCGGTCTGCTGATCGAGATTCGCAATATTGAGTGCACTCTATGACTTCGGCACTGCTTACCCGTCCTCTGAAAGCCCTCACCGCGGGGCTACTCGCGCTCGCTGCACTTTGGAGCGAGCCCGTGCATCCCGACAGCAAAGAGTCGCTTCCCGCCTACGCCATCGAGCAATTCGGCACGCCCCCCACCGTGCCAGAGGAGCCGATTTCTGACGCACTGCATGCGGCGCTGCGAGTGGCCTTCGTGGACAGCATCGAACAGCGCCGCTGGGGTCCTGAGCAGGAAGCTGCACTGGAATTGGTGACCGCGTCACAAGACCCGCGCGTCGTTTGGGTGATCAGCGATATGCTGCGATTCATCGTCAGCCGTGAACTGCAAGCGTCGTTGATCGAAGCGGCATCCGAATTACTCGATAAAAAGCTCGACCGCATCAACCCCTGGGGCGTTGTCACGGACCACTTGCTGGCATGGGACATTCCGGCGCCGCCGCGCTATCTCGACTACAAGCGTGCCATTTTTCTCACCGTTGAACCCGCGTGGGAGCCCCTCTTTGTTGAAGGCACCCTGGACTGGCGCCTGGTCTCCTGGGGGGGCGTGCTGATCGATGACCGGCCGCATGACAGAACCGACGAGGAGTGCAACTGCATACCAGCAGCCGACAACCCAAAAGTTAGCACGGCGGAGCAGGCAACCTGGCTGCAGGACACGGACGTGGTGTTCGGCGTTGAAGTGAACGGCGAGGCACGTGCCTACCCACGCCGCATCATGGAAGTCCGGGAGATGGTCAACGATACGCTCGGTGGGCGTAAGCTGGGTATCCCCTACTGTACGCTGTGCGGCGCCGCCCAAGCCTACTTTACCGATGAGCTGCCCGAAGGTGTCGAGCGCCCCATTCTGCGCACCTCAGGGCTATTGAGCCGCTCCAACAAGGTCATGTATGACCTGGTCACCTACTCGGTTTTTGACACGTTCCTTGGCCATGCGGTCACCGGGCCCCTGGCGGACCGAGAGGTCGAGCTGAAGCAGGCCAGCGTCGTGACCACCGACTGGGGCACGTGGAAAGCGCAGCATCCCAACACGACGGTGCTTCTGGAACGCTACGCGCTGGGCCGCGACCCGGATTTTCG
>JBCDHO010000369.1:0-2766 GCA_038749855.1 Pseudomonadota bacterium | reverse complement strand
GATGAGTGTTCGCGGTGACACATGGCTGGCAGCGGCGACCTCCCTGAGACCGGGAATGGTCGAGGGCTGCGCCAGCAGCGCCTGGCGAACGGCCACCTCGGCGGACTGCCCTCCTCCCCCTGCGGCAAGCTCCGTCTCGCAGCGGTGCACCAGGTAACGGTGCATGGCCTCGTCGTAGAGAGCGCAGGGCTGCGCTAGCCAGGCTGCGGGCAGGCTCAGCGAATGCCCTTCGGCGCCGAACGCCAGCGTGCAGTGAAACGCATGGCGCAGCGCATCGATGTGGCCCGGCTCAGGGTAGGCCAGCGACAGGACCGCACCCTCGATCTCCTGTCCCAGGGGGCGCTCGATGAGCCCTTGCAGCGAGAGCGCAGCCAGTTCGACCAGCACCTGGCGCTGCTCACCCATGTCCACAGCATCAAAGAAGCGGAACACAAAATGCTCGCCCTCCACCGCGCCCGAGGACCAGAGGAAGGGTGCGCGCGTGCCCATAAAACGCAGCAGTACGTCCATGGCAGCCCCGAGATCCGGCGCGGTAACCACCGCAAAACCGAGCGGCCCATGGGCTGGAATCGTCAGACGCTGGCCCACTTCGAGGTGCCATCCGGGCCCGAACATCCGCTCGGCGTTGCCAAGCACCTGCAGCGTGGCTTCGAAAGTGACCGGCGAATCGCTCTGAAGCAGCGTCTCTGCCGCCAGGTCGGTGCCGGCGAGCAGCGCGGTGTTCGGCAGGCCGCCGGCATCCGCCGCCTGAAGAATCAGCTTCAGATAGGCGGCGGGCATCTGCAGTTGTGCGCTGTAATCAGTCATTAATCGTCATTTTGGCATTAAATGACCGATTTATGTCAATGGCGGCGCTGTTGCCCGCCGGCGTGGTGGCACACACTGGAACGCAGTTTGACGAGAGAACCCGCCGCTTTGAAAACCTTCACCTTTGATGATCCGGAACTTGGCCTGATTCGCTACACGGATCGCAAACGCGCCCTGTGGCTGGTGGCCATCGCTTTCCCGCTGATCCCCTTCATCGGTATGAGTCTGATGAGCCTGACCGGTCAGCCCTGGACCCTGTGGATCCCATTCATCGGGGTTTACTTCTTCGTCCCCCTGCTCGATCACCTGTTCCCCAACGATGCAAGCAATCCACCGGAACAGGTGGTACCGCAGCTTGAGGCGGATCTTTACTACCGCCTGCTGCCCTACCTGACCGTTCCCGTTCACTTCGTCGTTCTGATCGCCGGCGCGGCCTTTGCCGTCAACAACGACCTGGGCTGGTTCGGTCTACTCGGCCACAGCCTGCTGGTGGGCGCAATCGGGGGCTTTTGCCTGAACATCGGACACGAGCTGGGTCACAAGAAAGATCCTATTGACCGCTGGGTGGGTAAGCTGGCCCTGGCCGTACCGTTTTATGGCCACTTCACCATGGAGCACAACGCTGGACACCATGCGGAGGTTGCCACGCCGGAGGATACGGCCAGCGCACGGTTTGGGGAGAGCATCTATCGTTTCGCGCTGCGGGAGATTCCCGGGGGCCTGGAACGGGGCTGGCGGCTTGAGCGACAGCGGCTCGCGCGCAAGGGCCGGGGCTTCTGGAGCGTGCACAACGAGATACTCCAGTCCTATGCAGTCTCCGTGGTGCTTTACGGCGGGCTGGTTGTCGTCTTCGGACCGGCGGTGCTGCCGTTCCTGCTCATCCAGATGGTCTACGCCTGGTGGCAACTCACGAGCGCGAACTACGTTGAGCACTACGGCCTAAAGCGTGCGAAGCAACCCGACGGACGCTACGAGCGCTGTCGGCCGCACCACTCCTGGAACGCCAATCACCTGGCATCCAACCTCGTGCTTTTTCAGCTTGAACGGCACTCAGATCATCACGCGTATGCGTCGCGCCGCTACCAGTCGCTCCGGCATTACGAGGATGTACCGCAGCTGCCGAGTGGCTACTTCGGGATGTTTGTACTGGCCTACCTCCCGCCGCTCTGGTTCCGGGTGATGAACCCCAGGGTACTGGGCCTGGTCGACGGCGACATGCGCCGCGTCAACCGTGGATTGACTGAATAGGTAGCACCCCAGCCACTCGACCGGGGTGCCGTCTTTGCATCAATAGAGCCGTTGCCTAGCAGCAGCAACGCTCCTTGCAACATTCGCAGGTGCCTTCTTCACAGCACTTCTTGCCCTTGGTTTTGCAATCACACTTGCACTTGTCTTCGCTCATGGGTTTCTCCTTCGGCTGAGTGGTTTCCGGGGTTCGTTCCCCGGCCTTCTATTTCGTCGGCGAGCGCTCGCAACTGTTTGGCCACTGCGCCGCGGTTGAGCGAGTAGATACGCTCGCGACCCCGCTTCTCCATCTGCACCACCCCCTCCTGGGCCAGGACCTTCAGATGGCGCGATACGACGGACGAATCCACGCTGCAGCAGTCACACAGGCACATGGCGTTCTGTGGCAGTGAGCATCCGCAGAGTCGATAGACGAGGGACAGGCGGTTGTACTCGCCCAGGGCCTTCAGGAGGTCCGCGAGCGCTTGTCGATTGTGGGAATCCATGCCTTATATTTGTTTATTTGTGCAAATAAGTCAATAAAGAAATTTCTGATCCGATAAACGAATCCACCCACGAAATAGACCGAGTCGCTGACGGTCTGAGTGCGACAGGCGCTGCCCCATGCCGAGGCTTTCACTGGACTATGTTATAAAGTAACCACGACTGAGTTATTGGCGCTCTTAAATCCATGCAAACACCCTCAATCAACCGACTGCCCGTCACCGTCCTCTC
>JBCDHO010000368.1:0-2792 GCA_038749855.1 Pseudomonadota bacterium | reverse complement strand
GGCAGGTGGACATCGCCTCGGTAACGACCGAGGCCGGCCAGGTTCGCCACGACGCGTCCGGCCGCAGTCTTTCCTACGGCGATGTGGTGGCCCTGCCCGGCTTCGCCGATACGCGCCTGCACAGCCCCCCGCAACTGAAAGCCAAGGCGGATTTCACCCTAATCGGCCAATCGGTTCCTCGCCGCGACATTCCCGCGAAATCCACCGGCAAGGCCGAGTACGCCATTGATGTGCGGGTTCCCGACATGCTCTACGCCACGGTGCTGCGCGCGCCGGTCGAGGGCGAAACCATCGCGTCCCTCGATGATGCGGCCGCCAGGGTAACGCGGGACGTTGTCGATGTACTCGTGCTGCCGGATGGGGTGGCGGTGATCGCCAACAACCTGCATGCCTCCTTCGCCGGGCGCGCCGCCCTGTCCGTCACGTGGACCACAAGCTCCCCCTTCCGCAACAGCAACAGCGCTGAGACCATCGCCGCGTATCGGAAAGCGGCGGCCAGTGACGCTCCCGGGGCAAGCTGGCGGGCGGTAGGCGATGCGCCGTCCACTCTACGCAGCGCAGCGAATGTCATCGATGGCATGTACACCTCGGACTACGCCTACCATGCGCAGCTTGAACCCATGGCCGCCGTCGCCCACGTCGACGCCGATGGCAAGGGCGCGGAAGTCTGGGCCGGCACACAAACACAAAGCTGGACCACGCGGACCGCCACGGAGGTGCTGGGCACCACCCAGGACCGAATCCGGCTGAACATGATGACCATGGGCGGTGGCTTCGGCCGTCGAACCGAGCTCATGCAGAACTACGTGCGCGACGCGCTGCTGTGTTCAAAGCACAGCAAGCGACCGGTCAAGGTGGTCTGGTCCCGTACCGACGATCTGAAGCACGGTGCCTTTCGCCCGGCCGCCGCCCAGTATCTGCAGGCGGCAGTCGGCGATGATGGCGCCATGGAGGCCTGGCAGCATCGTGTCGCCACGCCCTCAGTGATCGCCTATTTCAATCCGATTCGCTGGTCACAGGTGGAGCCGAACGACATCATTTCCATGCGCGGCGCGGAAAACAAATTCTACGATTTTCCTCACTTCCTGGCCGAGCACGTCATCACGGAACGCCATGCGCGGGTGCTGCCCTGGCGCGGCATTGGCGCCGCCTACACAAGCTTTGCGGCCGAAGCCTTTATGGACGAGGTGGCCGAAAAGGCGGGCATGTCCCCGCTGCAGTTCCGCAAGCAGCTCACGAAAAACAACCCCCGCGGATCCGCGCTGTTGGACAAGGTAGCCGCGATGGCCGAGCAGGTGCCGCTGGCCCAGGGGCGAGCGCGGGGGCTGGCCTTTGCCGGCTATGGCGAAACTCAGACGGCTGGCATAGTCGAGATTTCCCTCAATGAGCAGCCGGGCGTGATTCAGGTGCACAACATCTGGGTTGCAGTTGATGCGGGCCTGATCATTTCGCCGGACAATTCGCACAACCAGATTGAAGGGGGTGTGCTGTGGGGGGTTAGCGCCGCCCTGTATGAGCGCGTAACGATCACCGAAGGCCAGGTCGACCAGGAAAACTTCTACGACTACACGATCCTGCGTAACAGCAACTCACCCATCGTCGACGTCTACCTCGCCAGGAACACGGAGAAGCCAACGCAGATCGGAGAGTCCGGCAATCCCATGGTCGCCCCGGCCATTGCCAATGCGTTTTTCGCCCTGACCGGTCGACGCATCCGGCACATGCCGTTCACACCGGAGCGGGTGCGGGGGGCGCTGGCCTGAGTATCGCCCTCAGCCCTCCCCCTTAACGTCAAATGAGGGACATTAAAAGGCAAAAAAAGCCCGGCCATGAGCCGGGCTTTTTCATGCTTGGGTCGGGGCCGCTCAGGCTTCCGCGGCGTCCTCGTCGCTGCGCGGACGATCCACCAGCTCGACGTAGGCCATGGTGGCGTTATCGCCGGCGCGGTGGCCGCACTTGAGAATACGCAGGTAACCGCCCGGGCGCTCCTGGTAACGCGGGCCCAGCTCCTCGAAGAGCTTGCCGACGCTTTCCTTGTCACGCAGCCGGTCAAAGGCGGTACGACGGTGGGCCACGGAGTCCTCCTTGGCCAGGGTGATCAGCGGCTCGGCCACGCGGCGAAGTTCCTTCGCCTTGGGCAGGGTCGTCTTGATCATCTCGTGCTTGAACAGGCTGTTGGCCATGTTGCGGAACATCGCTTTACGGTGCGATGAGTTCCGGTTCAGCTTACGGCCGGATTTCTGGTGACGCATGATCGTTTCCTAGTCGTTATTGGGCGCAGGCGCTCAGGCGGTAGCCAGGGCGGCCGGCGGCCAGTTTTCCAGTTTCATGCCCAGGGACAGCTCGTGCTGGGCCAGAACGTCCTTGATTTCCGTCAGGGACTTCTTGCCGAGGTTCGGCGTCTTGAGCAGTTCGACCTCGGTGCGCTGCACCAGGTCGCCGATGTACAGAATGCTCTCTGCCTTCAGGCAGTTGGCGGAACGCACCGTCAGCTCCAGGTCGTCGATGGGACGCAGGAGGATCGGGTCGATGTCCTGGGACTTCTCTTCCACGGCGGCCTCGGTGCGCGCCTTGAAGTCGACGAACACGGACAGCTGATCGGCCAGGATGTTGGCGGCCAGCTTAACGGCGCCTTCGCAGTCGACCGTACCGTTGGTTTCGATGTCCAGGATCAGCTTGTCCAGGTTGGTGCGCTGCTCCACACGGGCCGCTTCCACGCTGTAGGACACGCGGCGGACCGGGCAGAAAGACGCATCCAGCTGCAGCCGGCCGATCGGGCGGCTTTCCTGGTC
>JBCDHO010000367.1:0-2831 GCA_038749855.1 Pseudomonadota bacterium | reverse complement strand
ACCGCCGATGGCCCGCCACACCCGCCAGGTCGCAACATCAGCAGCCAGCATGGCGGGCTGCGTGTTTTCCGTACGGTTCAGATCTTCCGCGTCACCGGCCTGGCAAAGGCGCCAGAGATCGAAGCCGAGCGCTTCCGACGCTTCTGCAAAAGTCTCCAGGACCTCCGGTCGCTCCTCGCTCAGAGCGGCCATCATGCCGACAGACTGAGAGCCCTGGCCGGGAAAAAGAAACGCCGTCTGTTCGGTCAGGTCCACCGATTCGGCCTCAAAAGCGCACCAGGGCAGAGCCCCAGGTGAAACCGCCGCCGAATGCTTCCATCAACGCCAGCTGCCCGGGTTGAATTCGCCCATCCCTGACGGCTTCATCCAGGGCGAGGGGCACGGAGGCGGCCGAGGTGTTGCCGTGACGCTCAACGGTCAGTACGACCTGCTCCAAGGGCATGTCGAGCTTGTTGGCCATGGCGGAAATAATGCGCATATTGGCCTGGTGCGGAACCAGCCAGTCAAGATCGGACTTGTCCAGCCCATTGGCTTCCAGCGTTTCATCAACGATACGACCCAGCGTTCGCACGGCGACCTTGAATACCTCGTTGCCTTTCATCTCAATGGCTACGCCACCCCGCGGTGCGTCAAGATCGAAGCCGGTAGAAATACCCGCCCGGGTGCGAAGCAACTCGGCGTGCTCCCCATTGGCGTGGAGGTGCGTGCTCAAAATTCCCGGCTCCTCAGAGGCTTCCAGCACCACCGCGCCTGCGCCGTCTCCAAACAAAACGCAGGTGGTTCGATCTTCCCAGTCGACCATACGTGACAGGCACTCAGCACCCAGCACCAGTGCCCGCTTCGCGTCCCCGACGCGAATCCACTTGTCCGCGATACTCAAGGCATAGAGAAAACCCGTACAGGCCGCATTGACATCCATGGCGCCCACGTGAGGCAGTCCAAAGCGCCGCTGCAGGAGTACCGCCGTGCTGGGAAACACCAGGTCCGGTGTGGTCGTACCAACCACGATGAAATCGATATCTTCCGGACCCACACCGGCCGCTTCCATGGCGCGCTGCCCGGCAATGAAACACAGATCGCTGGTTTTCTGATCCGGCGCGGCGATGCGCCGCTCCCGGATGCCCGTGCGCGAAAAAATCCACTCATCGGATGTGTCCACCATCGCTTCGAGGTCTTTGTTCGTCAGCACCCGCTCGGGCAGATAGCTGCCCGTGCCGATAATCCGCGAATAGGTCATGGATTGTCCTCACCGTGGTGTGCCTGGATCGCCTCTGCAATTCGCTCCGGCACGTTTTTTTCGACTTCCCTGCCCGCTTCCAGGATGGCAAATGTCGTGGCGCGACGCGCTGCGCGACCATGGCTCTTGACCACCACGCCGTTGAGACCGAGCAGGGGCGCTCCATTATGCTTGTCGGGGTCGAGTCGCGCCAGCAGCTTGCGCAACGCAGGCCGCGCCAGCAGCGCGCCAAAACGGGCTCTGAGATCGGAAGCCAGCGTGTTTCGTAATTCAGCAAAAAGCATATCCGCCAGGCCCTCACTGGCCTTCAGGATCAAGTTCCCGGCAAACCCATCACAAACCGCCACATCAACGCGATCGCTGAAGATGTCATGCCCTTCGATAAAACCAAGATAGTTCAGTCCTGAGCTGCGTAATTGCTCATGGGCTTCCCGCAGCACCGGATCGCCCTTGCTGTCCTCATGGCCCACATTGAGCAAACCGATGCGCGGGGCCTGACCAATGCCATGGCGACCCGCGCGAACGACACTTCCCATGAGACCGAACTGAAACAGGGCATTCGCATCAACGTTGAGATTGGCGCCCAGATCCAACATGCCGGTGAGGCCACCGCCGCGCGGGATGTAGGACATGAAGGCCGGACGTTGCACCCCCGGCAGCCGCCCTACGAGTTTTACCCCAAGGGTCATTAGCGCCACCGTGTTTCCGGCGCTGATACAGGCATGCGCTCGCCCGTCCGCCACCTGATCGAGCGCATTCCAAAGGCTCGTTCCACGGCCTTGCTTGAGAATCTGGCGTGGCGTCGCGTCCCCCGCGATCACCCCGTCAGCCGCCAACGTAGCCACACGCCCCTCAATCGCTACACGGTCTTTGCTGTCGGTGGCATCGAGGCGCACGTTAATGGCGGCGAGGTCACCGGTCAGGAGGACCTCGAGCCCCGGATCCTCGGCCAGGGCATCAAGCGCCGCGTCCACCATGACGGCCGGGCCGTGGTCCCCACCCATGGCATCAACGGCAACGACGCGTCGTTCTAAGCTTTCAGCGGGCACAGGGACAGGTGAGGTTGCGGCACTCATGGCCGGGGATTTCGGCACGGTGCATCGACGCGGACCGGAAACCACCTGGTCCCGACCAAGGCAGGGTCATGATTTGCCAGCAGTGCGTCAGGTAGGCACGCAAAACGCCGCCGTTCCGGAGAACGGCGGCGCAGCATCGATGCATGGAGAATGGTCCAGGCCGGTGCAACCGGCCAAGGTGTCATTCTTCGTCGTCGAACTCGACGACCGGCGTGTCCACGACCTTGCGGCCGCGGTACCAGCCCTCGGGGCTGACGTGATGACGCAGATGCGTTTCACCCGTCGTCGGCTCCGTGGAGAGGGTCGGCGCTTTGAGTGAATCGTGCGCCCGGCGCATACCGCGCTTTGATGGGGTCTTGCGACTCTTTTGAACAGCCATGGTCTTGCTTCCTGAACAGTGGTTTTCGTCAATTTCCAGCGTCTTTCGCAGGGAGACTTCGTTCTACCCTGGAACAACACACATTCGTTTCGGCAATCAAAACGTTCTTGCAATCATTGATTACCTTGCCCAAGCGCTT
>JBCDHO010000366.1:0-2890 GCA_038749855.1 Pseudomonadota bacterium | reverse complement strand
GCCGGCGCCGCGCATTGCCGCCTGGGATGCGCTGCTCCGTGCGCGGGCCATTGAGAATCAGTGCTACGTGGTGGCCGTGAATCGTGTGGGCGAGGACGGTCGGGGGCTCCAGTATCTTGGCCACAGTGCGATCTACGATCCGCTGGGCGAGGCCTTTATCGAGCCCTGGGAGGGCGAAGGGGTGAAGCAAGCCGTCATCGACCTCGATCGCGTTCGGGATGTTCGCTCAGACTTTCCCTTTGCGGCAGATTCGGACCCGTTCACGCTTGACTGAAGCTCGAGGGCGGCCGGCCTTCCCGGCCTGCTTTCCTGGCCTGCTTTCCTGGCTGGCCTTCCTAGCCTGCCTTCCTAACCTGACTTCCTGCGTGCCAGCCATCGCCCGATCGAGCTTCGTGGCAGGGGCTCGTCCATGGCCGCATCCATCAGCAGGACCTCGTCGCGCAAGGCCCGGTCGATCGCACGTCGGGCGCTTCCCCGGCCGGCAAACAGCAGTCGGTCACCTTCCTGGAGCCGTTCTTCATCACCGGGCAGGTACTTGCGCATCTCATTGCCCCGGTCGAGTACGAGGCAGACGCAGCGCAACGGTTCCGCCTCGGGGCTGCGCTGGTTGTGGACCAGCTCGTCCAGCGTCAGGGAAACACCCTCTGCCTCCGCTGCGCGCAGCCCCCGGGCCTGTTGGCCGCTCAGCTCATTCAGCCACACATTGGGTGCATGTCCGCCGAGGATGCGTTCCAGGCGCCGTTTCAGACGCGTGGCCGTGGCCTCGTCCGCCTGCTTCTCCAGGAAATCAAGGAACGTCTTCAGGAGCGGCGTTGTGGCCAGTGCCAGAATCCGTCGCGCCACGATAAGGCTCGGGCGCGCGATCAATCCTGCGCCGCTGCGTTCAAAGATCTCGTTGTTTTGTGGGTCTTCCTGACGCGCAACGCTGAACAGGTTGCTGTTGAGCTCATGAGCCGTGAGGAGGATCGACAGGTTATCGACATCATCCCCGGTGCCCGCCACGATACCGTCTGCTTCCCGGATGCCGGCATCGATCAAGGTTTTTGCCTCGGTGCCCCGGCCGATCACGCCATGGGCAGCACCTTTGACGCGCGCGGGATGCACGTCCACCACCGTCACCATCTGGTTGCGGGCCTCGAGGACTTCAGCGACCCGCGATCCGAAACGGCCGAGGCCGCAAACGACCCAGTGGCCGGACGGCAGGTCGAGGCTGGTGCGCAGCGTCGTGCCGGGGACGGACAGCAGCCAGTCCTGGACCAGGTACTTGGTGGGTGAGGCCATGGCCAGGCTCATGCGTCGCGCGAAGATGTCATAGGGATTGACCACGCCGTCGGTGCGAAAAGAGGCCATGTTGTCGCACACTCGCTGGTTTTGACTGCGGGCGAAGACCGGCAGCTCCGGTCTGAGCAGCTTGCTGGTAATCGCAACCGTCAGGTTGACGTGGTCCTTTTCCGTGACGGCGATCACACCTTTGCAGGCGGTGTAATCCTGCGCAAGGCCCGCCAGTTCGAGCGTCTCACGGTCGGTTACGCTCCCGACGAGCATGGGGACGCCGGCGAACCGGCTGTCGATCCTCCGGCTGTTCAGGAGGTCTGCGTCGCGATCAATGGCGGCAACGCGAAGTCCCCGGTCCAGGAGACCCTCCGCGAGCAGTCCGCCCGTGTTGCCGAATCCGCAGAGGATATAAAACGGCTTTCCATTCCTCCGGGGCGTCGACCGGCCCATGAGGAAGTCGATGATGTCCCTGGGCTGCGCGATCCAGCGGACCGCGCGTTCAAAGCGATTGCGCGCCTGGATGGCCCTGAACTGATCGTCAAGCAGCAGACCGAGGATGGCACCGATGGAGTACAGCCAGGCAATGACATTCGGAAAAACCAGGAAGGTCACGACCAGCCGCTGCAGATCCGTGAACGGGTAGGGGATTTCACCAAAGCCAATCGTGGTCGACATGAAGGCCACGAAATATGCAGCCTGCAAAAAGCTCAGTCGGTAGGGCGCACCATTCGCATCCACGCCCGGCAGCATGACGAGCACGGTGACGGAAAGAAAAAACGTCAGGATGAGTACGATGAGCGGCGAGCGTAGCCGCCGCATGGTCAGCCAGACAATGTCCTTCACGGCCGCACTCTAGCTGCGCGCATGGTCAGGTCCCGGCCGGGCTCAGTTCCGGTCCGTAATCGATTCGGACACGAGCAAGGTCACGGACACAAGATTGGCGAGCAAGGCGCCCCCGGAGAGTGAGACCACGCTGGGAACCACCTCCCGATAACCGGCTTCACCGCCCGTGGCTGAGGCAACACCCCAAAGGACCGCCGCCGCAATAAGCTGCAGGTCCGCTACGAGGCTGGTGGCCAGCAGCATGGGGCCCATACGGGAACGATCGCCGAACTTGAGGATCGTGGCGATAAGGCTGACGGCCAGGGCCGCGGCCAGCTCGTAAGGGTCATGGTGGCTGGGCTCGTTGATATCACCATAGAAAAAGCCGAAGTTCAGGGTCAGCGCAAGAACGATAAAAAAGGCAAAAAAGACTTTTTCATTCAGCATGTGGGTTTACTCCCCGTATTCGTCTTCATAGTCCGCTGCGGCGGCGTGGATGACCTCAAACGCCTGTTCCCGTCCATAGGGCTTGCCGATCTGGACCTTCTCCGGCTCGTCCGGCAGGGTCTTGTAGGTTGCGAAGTAGTGGCGGAGCCTTTCCACCAGGGTCGGCGGAAGTTCGCTGATGTCGTTAACCCCGTCGTATACATCGTCGCTGTCGAGGACGGACACGATCTTGTCGTCTGCTTCTCCGCCGTCGATCATCGGTATGCCGCCGACCACGCGGGCATTCAGCAGAATCTCACCGCTGGAAATGCGTCGGTTGGAGATGACACAGATATCCAGCGGATCG
>JBCDHO010000365.1:0-2924 GCA_038749855.1 Pseudomonadota bacterium | reverse complement strand
GCAGCACCCTCAGGCAATCTCCGCCTCGCGACGTAGCGAAGCAATCATGGACGAATCCAACAGGAATTCCCGCTGGCGCGCCGGGTCACTGGCCGTTGCCTGAAGCTTGTCCCAAATGGCGACGCGCCGCTCCGGGTCCGTTTCCCGGTGGCGCTTGTAGTTTTTCGTTGATAGCCGCTGCACCTCTTCCAGGGCGATGGTCCGTCGGCGTCGGTCGTAGCGATCCAGCAGCGCTTCGTCTTTGCCCGCCAGCACCGGCAGCAGGTGATCGACCAGGCAGGCCGCATCGTGAATGCCGCTGTTCATGCCCATGCCGCCGGCCGGGCTGTTAAGGTGCGCCGCATCGCCGCAGAACAGGACGTTGTCGCGGCGAAAGGCCGCCAGGCAGCGCTGGTGCAGCGTGTAGTGGTTAAGCTGCTGAATGCGGTAGGGCGTGCGTTTTGGAAACACCGACTGGAGCCGTGCCTCGGCCGCCTCGCGGTCATGGGCTTCCACAGGATTCTCTTCGTCGCGTGGCGAAAAGCTGAACCGCCACAGGTCGCGCACGCGCATGAGGCTGAAATGCCCATCGGCGGTCCAGACGTAGTTCACGCCCAGCAGCTCCTCCGTGTCGTCCTGAAAACGATGATCAAGCACCAGGGTGATGGAGGTGCGGGGAAACACGCTCCCCTCGAAGGACAGCCCCAGCTGCTTGCGCACGACACTGTGTGCGCCATCGGCCGCGATGAGCCAGCGCGCCTGGTCGTACTGCATCTCCCCGTTGTGTTCGTAGCTCAGCCGAACGGTTTCCCCTTCGGGCTCTACCACGGTTAGCTGCGCGCCCCGCAGCAGTTTGAACCCCGGCTCGTCCCGGAGGCGGGCAACGATCGCATTGGTCAACCGGAACTGCTCGACCTGCAGGCGATAAGGGTGCGCCGTGGCGTCACTGATCGATGAAAGGTCGAACACAACCCGCTCACCGGTCTCGTGCTGCAGGTACTGCCATTTTGGGACGCGGGTGCCCTGCCCGATCAGCGAGCGGCTGATGCCCGACTCGTCCAGCAGATCTAGGGTGGCTGGGTGAAAGGTGGAGGCGCGCATGTCCTCGGGCAGGCCGGTTTCCTTTTCCAGCACCGTCACCGGAATGCCCGCGCGGACCAGCCACAGGGCACAGCACAAGCCGGCTGGCCCGGCGCCGATAATGGTGACCGATTCAGATGGGTGCATGGAAATGGCGTTTCGCCCCGGTTGGCGGTCGTTCGATGCTGCGACCAAATGTCATATCACTATATCATTTGGGTCTCGACCAGGAACACCGCCCATGCTGCCACCGCTTCGAATCGGTATCGCCACACCAATGGCCAATCCCACCGTGGAGCCGGAGCTGCGCGCGCTGTTTCCGCCCGAAGTGAACATGCTGGTCACAAGAAGCGTGGCCGAAGGGGATTCGAAGACGCGGCTGATCCGCTATTTCAAGCAGTTGCCGGAGACACTCGACAGTTTCGGTGGCATGCGCCTGCACGCCTTCGGCTTTGCCTGTACGGCGAGCAGTTACCTGCTGGATGCAGGCCTGGAGAAGAAGACGTGCGCGGCACTAGCTAAACGTCATGGCTATTCGGTGATCACTGCCAGCGGTGCGATCAAAGCCGCCTTGCATCAGCAGCGCATCCGGCGTCTCGCCATCGCCAGCCCCTACCCGGCCTGGATCGCCACCGCCTGTGCAGCGTTCTGGGAGCGCCAGGGTTTTGACGTGGTCGCCAGCAGCAGCGCCGCGGAGCGCATGGAGGATACGCGCGCCATCTATACGCTCGACCCGCTAAAAGCTGCGGAGCACTTCACCGCGGACTTCACGGGTGTCGAGGCCGATGCACTGCTCATTACCGGTACCGGACTGCCCACGCTGCCCCTGCTCGATTCTGTCGAGCAAGCGCTCGATCTCCCGGTACTGACGTCTAATCAGTGCCTGGCCAAAGCGTGTCTGGCCGCGGCGCGGGATTCCGCGTAGGCTGACGGCTACCACGTTAGGGAGCGCTACCTTGAGCAAAAGCACCGGCCCGCTGCCCATACCCCTGCACCTGATTGTTCTCGACACCATTGGCATGGTGCTGGTTGGTATCGGTCTCTACGAGCTGTTTTCCGACGCTGGCCTGGTGCCTGAAAACCTGCGTTTTGAAGGCTTCGAAACGGTGTTCATCTCCGTGGGACTATTGCTGATGGCGCCGCTGGTGGTCCACCTGGTTCGCAAGGTGACGACCCGCTCGGCGCGGGGTAAGGAGATCTGAGGTGATCCGAGAGTCATGAAGCGCACGGGTGCCATCGGGTGGTCTGTAGCACTCGCGGCCGCGTTGGTCGGAGTCACGCTCGGCACCTTGTTGCTCGTGTCCGTGCTGAATTTGGATAGGAAACAGGAGCCTGTTTACTACGAGGAGTGGGCGAGCTTTCCCAGCTACCCCAGTGACCGTCTCGGCGAAAAAGAAATGGCGCTGATCCTCGCTTTTAAGGACTTGGGGGCATGCTCTGTAGACGAGGATTGCACCTACATCAAATCCCCGTACTGGCCATTAGGTTGCTTTGCGGCAGTCAATCGTGCGCACCTGTCTCTTGCCAAGCAGCTCATTGAGGAAAATGGCACCTCAAAGCGTGGCTATCAGCGATTTCAATGCCGAGGCTGGATGATTGGCACGCGATGTGATGCGAACCAGTGTGTGGCAGAGAGTGTCGATTCAAAGGTAGCAGGCGACCGCAAGTACCGCTGACCGATCAGTCACTGTTTACCCCTGGATCGGTTTGACTTCCGGCTGAATCAGGTTAAACACAGTACGCGCGTCATGCCCTTCAAACAGGAACTTGATGACCAGGCCTGCAGACGCCTCCAGAAGCCTCGCGTAGCGAAGCGTCCCCACGTCGACGGGATCACACCCCAGCTCGGCCACGCTTGCAAAAGG
>JBCDHO010000364.1:0-2926 GCA_038749855.1 Pseudomonadota bacterium | reverse complement strand
CTGAAGTACGTCAACGGCGCGGACGAGGACGTCATCGTCGAATTCCTGCTCACGGCCGGGGCCATCGGCATGCTTTATATGCTCAACGCCTCCATATCCGGCGCCGAGGTCGGTTGCCAGGGCGAGGTGGGCGTGGCCTGCTCCATGGCAGCCGGTGGCCTGACCGCTGCCATGGGCGGTTCGCCGGCCCAGGTGGAAAACGCGGCAGAGATCGGCATGGAGCACAACCTCGGCCTGACCTGTGACCCGGTCGGCGGGCTCGTGCAAATCCCATGCATTGAACGGAATGCCATGGGCGCCGTCAAAGCCATCAACGCCCAGCGCCTGGCCTTCCGCGGTGATGGCGTCGGCGTTGTCTCCCTCGACAAGGTCATCAAGACCATGGCCGATACGGGGGCCGACATGAAACACCACTACAAGGAAACGTCCCGCGGCGGTCTCGCCGTGAACGTTATTGAATGTTGAGGTACAGAGCATTGCGGCAAGGAGCCCATCCGGACATTCATTGATGACACGAACACCCTCGTTTTCTCCGGCGTCTTTACCGGCGCTTTTGCTGGCGCCCCTACTGGCGCTTTGGCTCGCGCTTTTCCTGGTCGTACCCGCTGCTGCGGACGTATACACCTGGGTGGACGAGGACGGCCTGACGCACTACAGCGATCGTAAGCCGGAGCCCGGCCAGGATTTCGAGGCGCTGGATGTGCCCCGGGCGAAGGGCGCCATGGTGTCGTCCCGGCGGGGCGGAGAAACACATCGGCCCGAGCACTTCTTTCTGAACCGGTTTGCCGGTCCGGCACAAATTGAGCTGACCCTGTCCGAGGCCGACAACGTGCTACCCGTGCCTGCCCTGCCGGCCCGCTTCGTGTTGCCGGCCCACGCGGAAGAAAGCCTCGTACGTTTTGGGCCGGTGGATCCCACGCAGGCGTTCAGCTATCGCCTGGCCTACACGCTGGTGCCCGGCGAACCGCTGGACACGCTGCCCGAAGACCTCGACTACTACCCACCCTTCGCGCGTGGCGAGACGTGGCCCATCAGCCAGGGCCTCGACGATGCGCACACGCACAACAACGCGGCCAATCGCTACGCCGTGGACATCGCCATGCCCCTGGGCACGCCGATCCTGGCGGCCCGAAGTGGTGTCGTGATGGAACTGGAGGACGGCTTCGCCGACAACGGCCGTCACGACGACCGCTTCATGGACCGCGCCAACTTCGTCCGCATTCTCCACGATGACGGCACCATGGCCGTCTACGCGCACCTGCAACAACACAGCGTACGGGTCCGGCCGGGCATGAAGGTGCCTGCGGGCCACTGGATCGGCAACTGCGGCAACAGCGGCTTCAGCTCGGGCCCGCATCTGCACTTCGTCGTGCAGATGAACATCGGCATGTCCCTCGAATCACTCCCGCTGCGCTTTCGCCGCCCCGAGGGCGGCGTGATGGATCCGGACCGGCCGCAGCCGCTGAAGGGCGTGCTTGCCGCGCCTTGACCGGTGTCAATTCCGTTCGGTGGCGGCTGACTAGAATGGTGGCCTAACACCACGCGAACCAGTTGGGAGAAGTGCAATGTTCGACCTTGCGACGATCATGGCGACGGAGCTCGTGACCGTACATCCGTCAACCAGCCTCTACCGGGCCCGAACCCTCATGAACGAAAAGGGCATTCGGCACCTGCCGGTGGTCGATGACGACGGCGCCCTCGTTGGGCTGCTGACCCAGAGCGACGTGCTCGGCGCCTCGGATTCGTTCCTCAAGGACCGGGACGACCAGCTGGAGGTGGCCCATTTCCCCGTCGAAGACGCCATGGTCACCGAAGTCGAGACCGTGCCCTCTCATGCGGATCTGCGCCAGGCAGCGCTGTTCCTGGAGCGCCACAAGATCGGCTGCCTACCGGTGGTGGACGACGGGCAGCTCGTGGGCATCGTGACCGACACGGATTTCGTGGGCGTGGCCATCAACCTGCTGGAGCAGCTCGAGGCCTTCGAGCCCGAATCCGACGACTGACTCGCCCGCGGGGCCGCGGCCCCTGCCCTCTGTTAGAATGCAGCGCTTTTTTCGCTGCGCATCATCATGGCTGACCAACAGGAACAACAGGCTCAAAAGGACGGGCAGGTTCAAAAGGGCGGGGTCCAGGACGAGCTGGACCGCCGCCGCACCTTTGCGATTATTTCGCACCCGGATGCGGGCAAAACCACGCTGACCGAGAAGCTGTTGCTGTTCGGCGGCGCCATCAATATGGCCGGCGCCGTGAAGGCGAAAAAGGCCGCCCGCCACGCCACCTCCGACTGGATGAAGATGGAGCAGGAGCGTGGTATCTCCGTGACCAGTTCCGTCATGCAGTTTCGCTACGACGACCGCATCGTTAACCTGCTGGACACGCCGGGTCACGCGGACTTTTCCGAGGACACCTACCGCACGCTGACCGCCGTGGACTCGGCGCTGATGGTGATCGACTGCGCCAAGGGCGTCGAGGACCGCACGATCAAGCTCATGGAGGTCTGCCGCCTGCGCCAGACGCCGATTTTCACCTTCATCAATAAGCTCGACCGCGAGGGCAAGGAGCCCATCGAGCTGCTCGACGAGGTGGAAACCGTGCTCGGTATCGAATGCGCGCCCATTACCTGGCCGATCGGCATGGGCAAACGGCTCAAGGGCGTGTACCACCTGCTGGACGATACGGTGCACCTCTATGAGTCCGGCAAGAACTACGTCACGCAGGAGGCGGAGATCATCGAGGGGCTCGACAACCCGCTGCTCGACGAACGGCTGGGCACGCTCGTTGATGAGTTCCGCGAAGAGATCGAGCTGGTCCGCGGCGCCAGCCACGCCTTCGACCCGGCCGCCTACCTCGCCGGCACGCAGACGCCGGTGTTCTTCGGCTCCGCCATCAACAACTTTGGTGTCACGCCGCTGCTGGATGCCTTCGT
>JBCDHO010000363.1:0-2936 GCA_038749855.1 Pseudomonadota bacterium | reverse complement strand
GGGATTGGCGATGATGAAAACCTGTTGGGCCAAGCGGCCATAAGTCACGAGGAAGACAGACAGCCTAAAAATAAATTTCGGCACGGCTTTTCCCATTAAATTCAATGGTTTTTGCCGTCGCCTGTCGTTTACCGCGGGGGTTAGAACGACGTGTCACTCTTCCAGTTGCTGGAACACCGAAGCGTGTTCCGCATCGGTTTCGCCGATGCGGTACAGCCTGTGCGTGTCATAGCCAGCGAGCTTTCTCACGGTATTGACGACGCTGCGCCGCGCCTATCAAGCCTCGCGGGCGTCACTTGGAGTGCCGCCGCAAGGCCGGGAGCGAACGGACTTTGAGCCTGTTCCAGGAACTCCGCCGCCGCAACGTGTTCAAGGTGGGCGCCGCCTACGCGGTAACCACCTGGGTGCTCCTGCAACTGACCGACGTGGTTGCCGAGATCATGGAGCTGCCGGACTGGGCGCCCAAGCTGATTCTGCTGCTGCTTGCCGTGGGCTTTGTCCCCGCACTGATCATCGCCTGGGCCTTCGAACTCACCCCGGACGGGGTAAAGCTCGAGAGCGAGGTCGACCGCTCCCAGTCCGTGACCCGGCGCACCGGGCGCAAGCTCGACTACGCCATCATGATTTTGCTGGGCCTTTCCCTGGCCTATTTCATCTGGGAGTCGCGCTACAAGGAGGAGCTCGCCCAGGTCGCGACCCCGACGTCTGCCGTTACCCAGCCCGAGCTGGCAAGCGGCGGTGTCGATGCGGAGCCGCTAGATGCCGCCCGTGACGCACCACCGGACGCCATCCGGGAGCGCCGCAATGCCATCGCCGTCCTTCCCTTTGCCAACCGCAGTGACGAGGCCTCGGACCGCTTCTTCACCGACGGCATCCACGACGACCTGCTCACGCAGCTCTCCAAGGTCGATGCCTTCAGCGTGATCTCCCGGACCTCGGTCATGGAATACCGGGAGACCTCCAAGAACCTGCGCGAGATTGCCGACGAACTGGACGTGGCGCACGTGATGGAAGGCGCGGTGCAGCGCGCCGGAGACCGGGTCCGCATCAACGTGCAGCTGATCGACGCCGCCACGGACGAGCACCTCTGGGCGGAAATCTACGACCGCGAGCTGACCACGGAAAACCTCTTCGATATCCAGTCAGAGATTGCGGTTGCCATCGCCGGCGCCCTGGAGGCAACGCTGTCGGAGCAGGACGTCGCCAACGTCGGTGAGCGTCCCACGGACAGCGTCGCCGCCTACGAGCTCTACCTCCAGGCGCGGCAATTCACCTTGGGCGAGACGCGTCTCGGCTATCAGCAGGCACTCGCCATGTACGACGAGGCCCTTCGGCTCGATCCTGCCTTCAAGCTGGCCTGGATTGGTGTGGCCGACGCCCACCTGACCAACTACTGGCATTACGGTGGGAACATTGCAGACCGGGAACAGGCGTGGGACGCGATAGAACAGGCGCGCACGCTGGACCCCGGCCTTCCTGAACTGGCCATGATCGAAGGTGCGTACTGGTATTGGGGCTTCCTGGACTATGAGCGCGCGCTCTACCACCTCGAGCGGGCCGTAGCGCGGCTGCCCGGCAACCCCCGTGCCTGGATGTGGCATGCCTGGGCCTCCCGCCGGGACGGACAGTGGGAACAGGCCCTTGAGTCCATCGAAAACGCCCTTCGCCTCGATCCGCGCGTGGTCTTCAACTGGATCGAATACAGCCAGACGCTGGGCTATCTCCACCAGTGGGAGGGCGCGTTGCAGGCCGTCAGGCGGGCCCAGAACATCGACCCGGGCAGCTTTTGGAGCAAGTTCCAGGAGTCCAGCCTCTTGCTCCGCCACACGGGTGACCTGGAGGCTGCCGTGCGCACAACGGCCGGGCTCCAACACATTGGTGAGCCGCTGAGCCTGGAGTCTTACATCAACCCACGCCTTGCAGCCGGCCGCTTTCAGGAAGCGCTTGCCGTCGTCGAAAACATGCCTCCGGATCTGGAAACCCAACGCGCGCGCATTCGGCTTCGGGAGGAATACCTGGCACTCATTCACTTCCACGCGGGCGACCAGGCGGCATCAAGAACCGCCGCAGACGCAGCCTGGTTCCGCCTCCAGGGCCTGCGTGAACGTTTGGGGGAGGATTATCGAATCCTGCATGCGGAAGTCATGATCGCCGCGTTGCGCGGCGAAACCCGCGAAGCGCTGATGGAACGAATCGAGCAGGTCCTCGAACAACGACCCGTCGATGCGGTTGAATCGCTCATCCACGACTATGAACTTGCCCAGGCGCTCGCCCTGGCCGGGTTTGGTGAAGACGCGGCGTCCTGGCTGGAACCGCGCTTTGAAACGCCCAGCGACTTTACGGTCGTGCGCCTTGAGCTCGATCCCGCATTCAACGCGGTCCGTGGCGACCCGGCCTTTGCTTCCCTGATGGAGCGTCACCGATGAGCCTGCTCGGAAAACTCAAGGAGCGAAACGTCTTCCGCGTCGGCATGGCCTACATCGTGGCCGGCTGGGTACTGATCCAGATCGCCGACGTGGTACTGCGACAGTTCGGCGTCGACGACTGGGCCATCAAGTTCATTGTTTTCCTGTGCCTGGCCGGCTTTCCCCTGGCCCTGTGGCTCACCTGGACCTTTGCCCTGACCCCGGAAGGCCTGCGTCTGGAACGCTACGTCGAACGCGATCCGGACGCCGAAGACGTGGCCGGCAAACGCCTGGACTTCATCATCATTGCCCTGCTGGCCGCCGTTGTGGGGCTGGAAGCGCTCGAGCGGTTTGTACCGGTTCCGACGACCGCACCGGTCGTCAGTGCTGCAGACCCCGCTACCGCCCCGGCCGGAGACGCCGCCGATACCGTGGCGGCCACGGCGGCTGAACCGGAACCCATCGAGATTCTCGAAAATTCCATTGCCGTCCTGCCCTTCGACAACCTGAGCGCGGACCCGGCCCAGGAAT
>JBCDHO010000362.1:0-2950 GCA_038749855.1 Pseudomonadota bacterium | reverse complement strand
CCGGAACGGTAAATCCAGAGCGCCAGAAACAGAACGTCAGAGAGGGGGACACCACCATGAAGAGCCGCACCATGGCCGCGCTTCGCCAGGCGCAACAGCTTGGTCACCGAGCGCTGCACGCATGGCATCCTGCGTTTTTGCTTGGCATGGCGCTCACCTTTGCCGCCCAGGCTTCAACGGCGGCCGGCCAGTCACCGGTTGATCCATCAACCCCAAACCCTGCCGGGGAGAATCTGCAGACGCCACTTGCGGATGTTCCAGACGATGACGGGCTGCCCGCAGTCCTCGCACGGGTACATCCCGCCTGGCGTGGCTTTGCACCGACATGGACCGAGGCGCCCTGCCCCTTCCCCGCCTCCGAGGAATACGATTTTGAGCGCGTGGACTGCGGCTATGTGCTCGTGCCGGAGAACCGCAGGAACCCCGACAGCCGCCTGATTCGGCTCTCGATTGCCCGTGTGCACTCGGAGGAGGAGCAGCCGGCAGCGGGCACCACGGTGTTTCTCAATGGCGGACCCGGAAACCCCATTGTCCGTGCGGCACCTCGCTGGTCGCGCATGGAAATGCCCTTCACGCGGGAACTCCTTCAGATCAGCGACCTGATCCTGCTCGATCAGCGCGGTACCGGGTACTCGCAGGGTTTTTTCTGTCGTGGTTTCGATACGGTCCAGGCCGACGCCCCGGACCCCATGAGCGAATCAGTGATCCCGGACCTGATCTCGGCCTACCGACTTTGCCTGGACGAAGGCGCGCAACGCGGTGTCGACATTTCGGCCTACACCACCTGGGACAACGCCATGGACGTGCGGGATCTGCGTCGCGCGCTGGGCCTGACGGAGTGGAACGTCTTCGGCGGCTCCTACGGCACCGAACTGGGCCAGATGGTGCTGCGCATTGATCCGTCGGGCGTGCGTTCTGCCGTGCTGGATTCGGTGGTTGCACCGCCGCCGCTGGCCTGGGGCGGAAGATCCTTTGGCATGCGTTCCGCCCTGGAGGCCATCAACACCGCATGCGTTGAGCATGGCGCCTGCGCCGAACACTACGGTGACCTGACCGAGCTCGCCGAGCGCGCGGTCGAGCGCTATCGCGAGGAGCCACTGGTGCTTGAAGACATTCCCCTGGACGTGTCATCGAGCGGTCGCATGGTGCTCAACCATCGCGTTATCGCCAGCGGGTTTTTCTCGGCGTTGTACAACCGCCAGCTGTATCCCGCGGTGCCCGCCCTGATGGAAGCCGTCGCCGACCGCAATGAGGTGGCACTTCGCAGCACGGCCATCCTCCTCACCAACCCTCCCTCGCTGGAATGGGGCTCCGGTATGGGCGTGGTCGCTGCCTGCACCGGCTTCGGACCGGTGTCACCGGAGCGCAGAAACGAACTGCGCGCCGACGAACCCTTCTGGTTCGAGGCCTTTGCGGCCCGCTCTGGCTACCTCGACGCCTGCGAGGGGCTGGGCCTGTTCGAGCCTGACCCCTTGCACACCTTCCTCGAATCGGATCGGCCCGTGCTCCTGGCCGTTGGCGCCGTTGACCCCATCACGCCACCGGCCTATGCCGAATACGTACTCACCGGCCTGGAAAATGGCGTGCTGATGGAGGTGCCCTACACGGGGCATTTCGCAACGGCCCCGGAGTGCGCGACCAGCGTCATGGCCGCGTTCCTGCGCTCACCGTTGGAAACCCCTGACCAGAGCTGTATTGGCGAGATGGCCGGCATTGACTTCGCAACGCGCTACAAGCCCACGGACGCGGTTTACCAGCTGTACCAGGCGATCGACGAGGGCCGGTACACGGGTCTCATCGCACCCGTCCTGGCCATGCTAGTACTGCTCGCCGCCGTGCTGGCCTATCCCACGGCCTGGCTCGGCCGCACTCTGGATGGACAAGCATCGGAGCATGCCGCCCAACGGCGCCTGGCCTGGATTGCCAGTGTCCTGTTGCTGAGCGGCGCAGCGGCTCTCGTGCTGTCCGTCTTTCAGACCTTCAGCCGCTCCTTTGCGCTCCTGCCACTGGGCTTGGTGGGACCGACCGCCTGGGTTATGCCGCTGCTCGTACTTGGCCTGCTGCTTTCCCTGCTGTCGATGATCCAGGTGGTCCGCAAGCCGGGCGATGTGGGCACCTTGACGGGTGTTGGACTGGTGCTGGCGGCTGGAATCGCGCTGAGTGTTTCGCTGCTGCTCCTGGGATTATTGCTCTGATATCGCGACAGGGACGACGACTACACATCTGCGTTGCGAATGTGCGGCGTGTGCAAAAGTAACCGCGGGCCCGGCTCGTGCGTCTAAACAGTAGGGAGACGGGCTTGCCCCCTTGGCAACGCCCTGCTCATGTAAGAAGACGATGAAACCAGTCACAGGCACTGGTGGGAGATAACAACTTGAATACAGGAACCTGGAAGACGACCCTGTTCAGCGGACTGCTGGTTTCAGCGGCGCTGCCACTGACGGCCATCGGCGAGACCACCGATTCACTCGAGACCGAGTTCATTCGGGGTGGCGAAATCACCATCAAGCTCAGCGCCGGCGAGCATCGGATCGTCCGGAGTGAAGATCGAACCATCCGCGTCCACTGGACCGTGGGCGATGAACGCGATGACGTGGACGCCAGCACCACGGTCGAGAACAACACCGCAGAGATTGAGATCGACGGGCCGGGCCAGAACTTCGAAACGGTCATCGAAGTGCCCGACAGCTCAGACCTCAAGGTGAAACTGACTGCCGGCGTGCTGAACATCCAGGACATCGGCGGTAACCGGGAGATCAACCTGCGCGCCGGTGAGCTGCGCATCGAAGTCGACGACACGAACAACTACGGCAGCGTGTCGGGCTCCCTGTGGGCCGGCGATATCGATGCAGGCCCCTTCCAGCAGGAAACCTCGGGGCTATTCCGGTCCATCGACTGGAGCGGCGAGGGCAAGCACAGCCTGAAGTTCAAACTGATGGCCGGTGATGTG
>JBCDHO010000361.1:0-2974 GCA_038749855.1 Pseudomonadota bacterium | reverse complement strand
CTGCACATTCCGGCCAATGAACACACGGCGGGATTGATTGGGCCCGAGGCCTTCGCCGCCATGAAGCCCGGCGCCTGCCTGCTGAACTTCGCCCGCGAGCAGGTGGTCGATCAGGCGGCACTGGTCGACGCGCTCGACAGCGGCAAACTGCGGCGCTACGTCAGTGACTTTCCGCGACCGGAGCTGCTCAACAAGCCCGGTGCGGTGCTCATGCCGCACATCGGGGCGAGCACCGCGGAGGCCGAGGAGAACTGCGCCGTCATGGCAGCGACGCAGCTCATGGATTTCCTGGAGAACGGCAACATCGTCAACTCCGTGAACTTCCCGCGCACGCGCATGGCGCGCAACGGAAAGGGCTTCCGCATTACCTTTTCGAACCAGAACATTCCCAAGGTGCTGGGTTCCGTGCTGGGTACGCTCGCAGACCGGAACATCAACGTGATCGACCTGGTGAACAAGAGCCGGGGTGATATCGCCTATAACATCATTGACCTGGAAACGGCGCCGGGTCCGAACGCCCTGCAGGAAATCCGGGACGCCGAGGGTGTGATTCACGTTCGCCGGCTGTAATGCCGGCTGGCAATGCCAGCTGCCCATTGAGACGGTACAGGCAGGCTGCGAAGCGGAGATAGCGATGCCAGTACTTGCACACTTCAATATCGCACGCATGAAGGTGGACTGGGATGATCCAGCCTTTGCCGATTTTCGCGACGCGCTCGACCCGGTGAATGCCGATAGCGAGGCGCACCCGGGTTTTATCTGGCGTCTCAAGTCCGCGGAGGACGATTCGCCGGAGCTGGTTGCCTTCGAAAATGAAGGCTGGCTGGTAAACCTCACCGCCTGGACGGACCTGGACAGTCTCAAGGCCTTTGTTCGCTCCTTGGGGCATCTGGCTGTGATGCGTCGCCGGGGCGAGTGGTTCGAAACCACGCCGGCCAACCTCGTTCTGTGGTGGTTGCCAGAAGGTGAGCGCCCGACCTTTGAGGACGCCATGCGCCGTCGTGACCATCTGCTCGCGCATGGCCCCGGCCCTGAGGCCTTTAATTTTCGGCAACCCATGCCGCCGCTGTAGCGAGAGCAGGGCACATGCTATTCTGCCTGCCCCTGTCCACCACCAGGAGCGCCCGATGATCGGCTACGTCACCGTTGGTACCAACGACCTGCAGCGCGCGGTCGCCTTCTACGACGCCTTGTTCGCAGAGCTCGGCGGTTCTCGCTTCATGGAACACGAGGGTACCTTCGTCGCCTGGGCGGTCGACCCATCCAAACCTGGCTTGGCCGTCACCTTGCCCTTCAACGGTAAACCGGCCACGGTCGGCAACGGCTCCATGACGGCCCTGGCGGCCAGTTCCACAGACGAGGTGGACCGCATCTACGCTCGCGCCCTTGAGCTCGGCGCCCAGTGTGAAGGCCCCGCCGGACCGCGGGAAGACGGTTTTTATGCTGGCTACTTCCGGGACCTGGACGGCAACAAGCTCAACGTTTTTCATTTTGCGGGCATGTGAACCCGCAGTGCTGAGGCGGGCAGGTGAGGCCCGCATGGAACCGGTAAGAGAGGTATTGGTATGAAACTTCGACTGATCATCGCAACCGTCGCCCTGATCGGGGCAAGCAACACCCTGGCCCAGGAAGACGGCTCCCAGGTGATTCTGCCCCTGGAAGCCCAGACCTGTGACCTGCCCACGGCGCCGGCGCGTATTCCTGATGAAGCCACCTACGACCAGCTCGTGGCGGCCAAGGCCGACGTCACCAGCTTTCAGCAAGCGCTTACCGCGTACCGGGAGTGCCTTGACGGCGCCAGCCCCGAAGAAGAACTGACCGAGGGCAACCGCATCGCCCTCAACCAGGCGCACAACTACTCGGTGGAAATGGAAGAGCGCGTGGCCGAGAGCTTCAACACCGCCGTGCGCGCCTACCGCGAGCGCCAGGCCGAGGATGGCTGAAGCCAGGATTGATTCGGACAGCGAGAACGCGCTGAGCGCGGGTTCTCCTTCCGAGTCCGGGGCCGCCAACGAGGCGGGAACGCCCACGCCACCACCGGTGCTGGCGGCCCGGCTGCAAAAGCTCAATCACTTTCTGTCCCAGGACGTTGGCGGTGGCCCGCGCCCCTGGAAGCTGGCCTGGGTCGTGAACTTCCAGAAGGCCGGGACCTTTGTATTTCTCGGCCTGCTCATGGCGGTCTACGGCAACACCACCTCGGCCGCCTGGATCTACCTGGCCCTGCACGGCAGCTACGGTGTCGTCTGGATCATCAAGGACCTCACCTTTCCCGATCCGGCCTGGCAGACCCGGGTGACCCTGCTTGGCGGGTTCCTTGCCTTCGCGTTTGTCCTCGGCCTGTACTGGGTGTTTGGCTGGATCCTCATCGCCAGTGGCGAAGTGCCCGCCTATCCCTTGCCGGACAACGTCTGGTACGCGCTCTGCATCAGCCTCTGCATCATCGGCTGCACCATCATGATCGCCGCCGACGCCCAGAAGTACTTCACGCTGCGCGTTCAGCGCGGCCTCATCACCGACGGCATGTTTCGCCACGTCCGCCATCCCAACTACCTGGGCGAGATGATGATCTACGGGAGCTTTGCCCTCATGGTGTGGCACTGGTTTCCGTTCCTGGTGCTCGCCTGGGTGTGGTTAGGGGTGTTTGCGGTCAACATGATCATGAAGGAAGCGCGCATGAGTCGGCATCCGGGCTGGGCGGAATACCGGGCTCGGACGGGGTGGTTGATTCCTAAGGTTTTCTGAGCCGTCGCACTTTCGTGTCCGGGGTTGTTTGAGCCGCTGGGGCGGTTTCGGGCCTGGGGCCTGCCCCCTTTGTCTTGTGGCCGGTGCTGCGGCCTTCGGCTTCCCTCTCTCTCCTTCGCTTGGTGGGATCGGCTCGCCGAAATGACCCTCCCGGGTAACCGTGGACCATCACGGCGCTCGCCTCTGGCCTGCGGCCAGTCCCAGTCGCTGCGGTTCGTTCGGCGCAGCACCT
>JBCDHO010000360.1:0-2999 GCA_038749855.1 Pseudomonadota bacterium | reverse complement strand
CTGATACCAAGGTCGGGCACGCCCAGGGAGTTGGCGGCCACACCGCCCCCGGACAGGTAGATCGCCTGGTGGCCAACCGCCTGTGCCATGCGGGCCGTATAGGCATTAATGGCACCCACTACCTGCAGGGGCGACTGCTCGGCCACGGCGAGGCGAAAGCGCGCGCCGGGGCTGTCCAAATTCAAGTCACTCATCGTATTCAGAGCAGGTGCTCGACGGCGGCGCGTTCTTCGCGAAGCTCGGCGTCCGTGGCGTCCATCTTTTCGCGACTGAACGCGTCGACATCCAGCCCCTCGACAATCGTGTAGTCGCCGTTGGCACAGGTGCAGGGGAAGGAGTAGATGATCCCCGGCTCAATGCCGTAGGCACCCGTGGACGGGACCGCCATGGAAACCCAGTCGTTGTCCGCCGTACCCAGGGCCCAGTTACGGATGTGGTCGATGGCCGAGGAAGCTGCTGAGGCCGCGCTTGAGGCGCCCCGCGCCTTGATGATGGCCGCGCCGCGCTGCTGAACGGTGGGAATGAACGTGTCGCGGTACCAGTCCTGCTCAACCCCATCGGCCAGGGTCACCTCGCCGGATTCGGTGAACCGGATATCCGGGTACTGGGTCGAGGAATGGTTGCCCCAAATAATCATCTTGCGGATGTCACCGTGGTGTTCGCCGGTCTGCTCGGCCATTTGCGCCAGGGCGCGGTTGTGGTCGAGCCGGGTCATGGCGGTGAAGTTGCGCGGATCGAGGTCTGGCGCAGCGGCCTGGGCGATCAGCGCGTTCGTGTTGGCCGGGTTACCCACCACCAGCACTTTCACATCACGGCTGGCGTGGTCGTTGAGCGCTTTGCCCTGCGGGCCGAAGATCTTGCCGTTCTCCGTAAGCAGATCACCGCGCTCCATGCCCGGCCCGCGCGGCTTGGCGCCGACCAGCAGGGCATAGTTCGTGTCCTGAAATGCTTCGTTCACGTCATCCGTGGTCACCACATCGACGAGCAGCGGAAAGGCCGCGTCCTTCAGCTCCATGGCAACGCCTTCAAGCGCACCGAGGGCTGGGGTGATTTCGAGCAGCTGGAGGATGACGGGCTGGTCTTTCCCCAGCATGTCGCCCGCAGCAATGCGGAAGCAGAGCTGGTAACCGATCTGGCCGGCTGCGCCGGTGATGGCAACACGGACGGGTTGTTTCATGGTGCGCTCCTTTAAGGAATCGTAAGGGGTTTCGGCCAGCCTTCCCTTCCGGGCCAGCGCCTCTGGTTTAGCTGTACCATTGTACCAAATTCCCATTTCGGACTTGGGTCAACGGGCGTCCATGAAAGCCATTGCCGACGAAAATATTGCGGGGCTCGCCGGTACCTTTGGGCGGCACCTCGATCTCCGCCTGCGCCCGGGCAGAGCCCTCACCGCCGGCGATCTGGATGACGCGGAGGTACTGCTGGTCCGCTCGGTGACCCGCGTGGATAAAACACTGCTCAGGGGAAGCCGCGTACGCTTCGTCGGCACGGCAACGATTGGCACCGACCACCTCGATACGGACTGGCTCGACAAGGCCGGCATTCGCTGGGCCGCGGCGCCAGGCTGCAATGCTGATGCCGCCGCGCAGTACACGCTGGCCATGATCCTCCTGGCCTGCCGGCGCCTGGGTCGCGATCCACACGCCCAGAGGCTGGGCATTATCGGCCATGGCAATGTGGGCAGTCGTTTGCGATCGTTGGCCGAGACCCTGGGGCTGGACGTAGTCGTCCACGACCCGCCCCTGGCCAGTGCCGGCGCGCTGCCCGAAATTCCACGGGAAGAAGCCCTGGCCTGCGATGTCGTCAGCTTGCACGTTCCCCTGACCTATGATGGCCCCTGGCCCACGGCGGGCATGATCGACGCGTCAGCCCTCTCATCCATGCCCAGGGGGGCCTTGCTGGTCAACAGTGCCCGGGGCGGTGTTCTGGTCGAAGCGGATCTCCAGCGCGCCCTGGATGACCAAGCCATTCATGCTGCCCTCGACGTGTGGCCACAGGAGCCAGCCATCGCGCAGCAACTGCTCGAGGCAACCACGGTCGCCAACCCCCACGTTGCCGGCTACAGCGTGCAGGGCAAGGAGCGGGGAACGCGCATGATTTTCGAAGCGTTTCTTGACTGGAGCGGCCAGGCGCCGAAGCCGGGCCTTGGCGATGTGACCGCAGCTAACCAGGCTGCCCAGCCCCGGTTGCAGCTGCCCACGGGCCTGGAGGACAGGGTCGCCCTTTCGGTCATTTCGGCAAGCAAGGTCGAGGCAGACGATCAGCGGCTGCGCCAGGCGCCGATCCTGGATTCTGCCAGCTTTGACGGCCTACGCCGCGCCCACACGCCCCGACATGAGTTTTCCAGAATTTGGGTCACGGCACCTGAGCCCGATGCCAGCCTCCTGCGCGCGCTGGGCTTTCGGGTCCACGTCGCCTAGAACTGCTCCTTTGGCAGCACCTTATTTCGGGTCTACAACGGTCAGCACGAAAAGGAGCGCTGGAGCAGGCACACAGCCACAGGGCGAGGAACAGGGAGCGTGTGGTCACGGACCCGCGGACCCGCGGCCCCATCGCGCTGGACCTGTTCCAGGCGAACCGGCGATTGTTAGCCGACCAGTGAGACATCAGCCCCGCGATGCGTCATCCCCGCTTGCCCCTGCTATCGGCCACACCATGGCGAGCCTAATCGGATACCGTCTCCGGCTCAAAATGCCCGGCTGTGCGATCCCAACCTTTTGCCGAAATCGCGTGGCAAGACCCTGAAAAACCGCTACAATGCGCGCCCTTCGAGTTCGCTCCCCCTGGCCCTGCCACCATGATTAAGCACCTTCGCAACATCGCCATCATCGCGCACGTCGACCATGGCAAAACCACCCTCGTGGACCAGCTTCTGCAGCAGTCCGGAACGCTCGGCGACCGCGCCGCTGCGCCCGAGCGGGTCATGGACTCGAACGAGCTGGAGAAGGAGCGTGGCATCACGATCCTGTCCAAGAACACGGCCATACGCTGGAACGACG
>JBCDHO010000359.1:0-3030 GCA_038749855.1 Pseudomonadota bacterium | reverse complement strand
CTCGTCTCCCGGCGCCAGGCTGCCCCGCCGGCCGGTCTCGCCGAATCGGGTCGTTTGCGTCTGCTGCTAAAGGGCGACCTCGACCGTATCATCATGACCGCGCTGCGCAAGCGCCCGAACCGGCGCTATGCAACGGCCGCCGCGCTGAGCGAGGACATCGAGCGCTATTTCGGTGGCCATCCGGTGCGGGCGCGCGGTGCCTCAACCGCTTACCGGCTGCGAAAATTCGTTCAGCGGAATCAAGCAGCCAGCGTTGCGCTGGTCGCAATCATCGGCACGCTGACCGTCGCGCTGATCCTGGTGCGCGGACAGGCGCTGGAAGCTGAACGACAGCGGGATCTGGCCGAGCAGGAGGCCGCCCGGGCTCTGAGCGCCAAGGAATTCCTGATTGAGCTGATCGGCCGCAGCGACCCCTTCGAAAACACCGAATCGGCGACACTGGCGGGCGCCTTGCGCCAGTCCGTGGACGGCATGGAGGCCCGCTTTGATGGTCAGCCGGCGCTGGAAGCGGAGATGCGCTACGCCATCGGCTACGCGCTGCAGAACCTCGGGGAGATCCCCCTGGCACGAGAACAGATTGAGCGGGCGCAGGTGTTGCGGGACGAGGTGGGCGCTCCGGTCGATCGCGCCGAGGTGTTCGACGCACTGGGCATCATCAACTGGTGGGAGAGTGACTTCAACAGCGGCGAGGTGAACTTTGCTGAAGCCCTTGGACTGCTGGCAGGGGATGAGTCAGAGCGTGCTCGGGTGCTGAAGGTAAACGTCTACAACAACCTGGCGGGGCTTCGCGCAGACGGTGGTCGCTTTGAGGCCAGCGTGGAGGCTTCCGATGCGGCGCTTGCTGCGTCGGCCGGCCTGGAGATCGGCCTGGAAACGCAGGCATCAATCTGGGGCAACAAGGCCAATGCGCTCGGCAGCATCGAGGGACGTGGCCAGGAAGCGATCGAGGCCTTCGAGAAGGCCGCGGAATTGCAGAAAGCGGCAACGGGCGAAATGCACCCCAATTACGCGATCATCCTCAATAACCTGGGGCTGACCCACTACATGATGGGCAACCTCGAGGAGATGACCGTGCTCTTCGAGCGTTCCCTGGAGATTCGCCGCGAGACACTGGGGCCGGAACACCCCCAGACCGCCACGGCCCTGTTCAACCTTGCCGGCGGACAGGTGGCGGCCGGTCAGTTCGAAGCTGCCGAACCGACCGTCCTCGAGGCGCTAAGGGTGGCAGAAAATGGCTGGGAGCCGGGCCACCCGCGAATCGGCAAAGCCCATGAGACGCTGGCCAAGGTGTACCGGGCCCTGGAGCAACCGAAACGCGCCCGGGCCCATGGCAACGAGGCGTTGGCGCTTTATGAGGCCGCGCCGAGCGTTGACCCGGCATGGATCGCTTCCGTGCAGTCCATTCTCGACAGTCTTCCGCCCGCCGACTAGGCGCGTCTGGTAGGCGCCGCTTCAGCGGCCCTTCATCAGGCGGCCCTTTTGGCGCTCCCAGTCCCGATCCTTGATGGCCTTGCGCTTGTCGTGCTGTTTCTTACCGGTGGCAATGCCGATTTCCACCTTGGCGCGTCCGTGCTTCCAGTACAACGCCGTGGGCACGATGGTCTTGCCGCGCTGGTCAACGAGGCCCGTCAGGCGGTCCAGTTCGCGGCGATGCAGCAGCAGCTTGCGTGAGCGCGTGGGCTCAGGCTCTACGTGCGTACTCGCGGTTGGTAGCGGATCGATTCGTGTCCCGACCAGGTGTGCCTCCCCGTCGCGCAAGAAAACGTAACTGTCGGCGAACTGTACGCGTCCTTCCCGCAGGCTTTTCACTTCCCAGCCCAACAGGGAGAGGCCCGCTTCGAGGCGGTCCTCGATGTGGTAGTCGAAGCGCGAGCGCTTGTTCAGCGCAATGGTCTTCTGGCCACTGTTGTTCTGGTTCTGGCTCATGGGTTCGTTTCTGCGTCTGCTGCGCTCGAGGCTTATCGTTACCGAGTGCCGGGGTATTGAGTCCGCCGCCCAGCGGGCCGCGTATTGTAGGACATTGGCGTAGCAAGTGCCGTGCTATAGTGCGCCGCCGCTGCGCCGGACCCGTTTGATTCATGGACATCGCCCGCTCCGCCCTCGTCACCCATTCCGCCGTCAACATGTACCGCCTGGTTCATGACGTGATGGACTACCCCGATTTTTTGAGCTGGTGCACGGGTGCTGAGGTGCACGAGCAAAGCCCCGAGCTGCAGGTGGCGAGCCTCCAGGTCCTCGTCGGTGGCGTAGGGCAGCGCTTCACGACCCGGAATCGCCTGGAGCGTGGCGAGCGGCTGGTTATGTCCCTGGTTGACGGGCCGTTTCGCAGCCTGGCGGGTGAATGGCGCTTCCAGCAACTGGGGGATGCGGGCAGCAAGATTTCCCTCGAACTGAGCTTTGAGGTGAGCTCACGCCTCGTGGCAGGCGCCTTTACGCGGGGCTTCGCCCATGTGGCCGATCGGCTCGTGCGCGATTTCGGCCGTCGGGCGGACGCGGTGTACGGCGGCTGATACCCTCCGCGCGCGGAGTAGGTGCAAAGCGTGCCCGGTGGTTTACGCCGGCGGCAAGCAACAGGGGTTTCCAGCCCGTGATGTGGCGCACCCGTTGCTGCCAGCAATGGCGGTTGGCGCC
This sequence comes from Pseudomonadota bacterium, assembly GCA_038749855.1. GTDB lineage: Bacteria > Pseudomonadota > Gammaproteobacteria > Xanthomonadales > SZUA-36 > Marinihelvus. The sequence goes on along the minus strand of JBCDHO010000359.1, from coordinate 399 downwards.
GGGCGCCTGAACGTCGTTTTCCGCTTAGCTGCCCGGCGTTACCACATAGGGGCGCAGGCCCGTATCGGCCTGGATCTGCTCGGCAGCGTCAAGGGCGGCCTCCCGGCTCGTGTAGTCGCCGGCCCGGACGATGAAGAAGCCCGTGTTGCCGATTACCTGTCCGAAGATGGTCGCATCAATGCCCTGGTCTCGCAGGCGGAACAGCGCGCGATCCGCATCGGCCCGGTTGCTGTGGGAGCTGAACTGGAGTGTCCAGTCCGGCGCGCCCTCACCGTCGAGGTAAATGTCCAGGTCTTCGTAGTTCTCAGCCTCGAACACGTTGACGCCGGTGACCGGAACGGAAGCGGTGATGAGCTCTGAACCGTCTCCGGTCAACACCGAGTCTGTTTCGCCCGGCTG
>JBCDHO010000358.1:0-3041 GCA_038749855.1 Pseudomonadota bacterium | reverse complement strand
GTGGGCGGCTGAGCCGCCCACGAGTCGCAGTGCGCGTCCGTCGCTCAAATCAGCGGGACCAGAAAGCCGGGAATTCCGGGGCCATGACCGCGCCATTGAGCGGCTTGTTCAGACCCCCATGGCACGTCGTGCAGTAGGCCTTGGGGGCATCGCCGGTCGGCCCGAGCCGGTAGTCCGGATACACCGGACCGAGCGGATCGAGGTAATCCTCGTTGAGGTATTGCACCATCTCGATGCCGTGCTTCGCCTGCATGCGGATCACGCCGTTGGCGCTTTCCTCGTAGCTCGCAAAGTTGTTGGTGTTGTGGCAGTAGGTGCAGTTCACGCCGAGGGCGCCACTCATGTGCGTCATGAGGGCCATGGTGTATTCGCTGTACTTGATGTTGCTCTCGGAAACGCCTGGCTCCCAACCGTCACCGGCGATGTGGATGGCTGGCCCGTCCTGGACGGTCAACAGCTTCATGAACGGTTCTGGAAGCGACTGCAGGCCGACCTCTGTCGAGGCAATGTTCTGCCCGAAGCGGTTACCCAGGAAGGGCTGGCTGTTCGGTTCTTCCGTGGCGAACCAGATGTGTTCGGGCACCGGTTTGCCGTTATGGCAGGTGTAGCAGGTGACGCCGACATCTTTGACGTGGTTGGACCAGTTGGCATTGATGGACTTCGTCATTTCCATCATGCGACGTGACACCACTTTCGTGTACACGTCATCACTGGCCAGGTTCTGCGGATTGTGGCAGTAGTTGCAGCCTTCTTCTGGAGAAACCCAGGCCGTAATCGAGGCCATGGTGCGCGTGAATTCCGCCACGCTGAGATCGCCCAGGACCTGAACGTTCTGATAGATCTCGCCCGCCGTCGGTCCCGCCGCCGGCGCCGGCGGCATACTGGCCGGGATTTCCAGTTCCGGCGTCACGGCACGGGGGTTGCTGACCTGGTACATGCCCGTGCCCGCATTCCCATTTTGCGTGGTTTCAATGGGCGGTCGTTCGCACCCGGCGAGCGTTGCTGCAACCACGGCTGCGGATGTCAGAACCCATGCATTTCGCTTTTGAAGTGTCATCGCTTTTGCCTGTGTATCAGGGACGCTGGTACGCGGGTGCGAGCCCGTGCTCGAAGCCCCAGAGGTACCAGTTATCGACCACCGTGCCGGTGATGAGAATGCCAATGCCGCCGGTCAGCGTGCAAAGCACGGCGAACCACCAGCCCCAGCGATGAATGGACTCCATCGACGCGTTGAAGCCCATCGTCCAGCGCCAGAAGAGCGCGGCGCGTTCGGAAGCAGTGCCCCGGTCATAGATTTGTTCAACCTCGCGGTGCGAACCATAGCGGTCCGTGGCGAGAATCGTTGCGCCGTGCATGGCGAACAGGAGCGCAGATCCGTAAAGGAAGGTGATCGACAGCATATGGAACGGGTTGTAGAACAGGTTGCCATAGCGCAGGGAGAAGGCGTTGGTCCAGTCAAGGTGCGGGAATATTCCGAAAGGAACGGCTTCTGCCCAGCTGCCCATCAGCAGTGGCCGGATAAAACCCAGCACCAGGTACAACCAGATAGCGGAGGCGAAGGCCCAGGCCACGTGCGTGCCCATACCCAGGGCGCGAGCCCGTCGGTACATGCGCAGCCACCAGAGCAAGATGGATGCGGTCAGGAAGAACCCGGCCAGTAACCACCAGCCGCCTTCGTTGAGCGGGATGAAGACATCGATACCGTGCTTGGGATCCGGTTGTTCCAGGGCCAGCCAGGGCAGTTGGCGCACGAACTCAATGGGGTCCCAGCCAACGGAGGCCCACATGTTCAGGCCGATGATCTCAATAGCGATAAAGCCGCAAAGCAGGGATGCGACCCCGAGGCCGCCCAGGTGGAATGGCCCGATCTGCGCGTCGCCGATCTTTGAGAGCCAGTAGTTCATGGTCAGCCACTCGCTCGGGCCCCAGGTGCTGTCCTTCATCGGGACGCCCTTGTCTCCGGAGCCATGGACCGTGACTTGAGTGAAGATGTTCTGATATTCAAACATGACGGTTTACCTCAGCTCCAGATCGGAAGGGCCAGCCACCAGTTCCACCACTCGGGCCAGCCGCGCGTCCAGAACGGGCCGCTGATCACGATGCACACGGCGCTCCAGAAACCGGAGCTAAGTGCGAGGAACAGTCCCAGGCGATGGATGCCCAGGGAACCGATGGAGTAGGAAATGGTGTTGCGGAAAAAGGCGTTCTCGTGCTCGCCACCCTTGACCACCTGTCCTTTCGGTGGGCAGGAGGTTGAGAGAATCGCTGCGCCGTGGAGCGCCAGGGCCAGCGTGGTCGTGAAGAAGAAGGTGATCGCGATCATGTGGGCCGGGTTGTAGTGGAAGTTCACGTAGGCGTAGCCCGTGTTCGACACCCAGTCCAGGTGGCTCATGATGCCGTAAGGGAAGCCGTGGCCCCAGGCGCCCATGAGGAAGGGCCGTATGACCACCAGCGTCACGTAGGCGAAGATCGCCATGCTGAATGCGAAGGGCACGTGGAGCCCGATGCCCAGCTTGCGGCTGATCTCCACCTCACGCAGGGCCCAGCAGCTGAAGGACCCAATGGCGCACATCGTAATAATCTGCCAGAGGCCGCCATCGGCCAGTGGCGCCAGCGCCAGACCATAGCTCAGGTCCGGTGGCGCGATGTTGATGCGCCAGGGGTTCCAGGTATCGCCCATGGCCGCGCCCCAGAATATCAGCGCCGTGCCCAGCAGCGTGAAGAACGCACCGAATACGCCGAAGAAGCCGACATAAAACGGCCCGATCCAGAAATCGAACAGGTCCCCGCCGAGCAGCGTACCGCCGCGGACCCGATATTTTCGTTCAAAACTCAGCATGGACATTGCGCATGCCTCCCGGCCTGAAGAATCTCGTCCCCCCGGGCCAGGCCCGGGGGGTCATTGGCGGACGGAACCGAACGATGCCTTATCCGTCCGCCAACGCCCTTTCTGTCGGGGTCGAAACCCCGGGTCTTGCTGGCTCAGCGGTCAGCTGAGCCGGTTGATGGTTTCCTCGATCTCGATCACGGATGCCGACGGC
>JBCDHO010000357.1:0-3055 GCA_038749855.1 Pseudomonadota bacterium | reverse complement strand
GTTCAACTGGGCCGCACCAGCCACCGGCTGCGCAATCCGGACAATGCCGGTCCCGCGTGGGCGACGGACGTGTTGAAGGCCTATCTCGAACAGCCATCCGGCTGGACACCGCAGGCCGTGGACCTGGGCGAGGGCAGGGCCGGTTACGTCGAGCCGATCGTCACGCAGCCCCTCTGCCTGGCCTGCCATGGCGCTGAGCTTGCGCCGGAGATCCGTACGGCGCTGGCCGAACAGTACCCCGAAGACCGGGCGACGGGCTTCGAAGCGGGGGCGCTTCGCGGCGTGTTCTGGGTAACGATGCCCTCGGACGCTGCTTCACCGGAGCCTGCCCAGCCTTGAGCAGCTGCGGTCTGCCATCCCGGTTACACAACAACACGACGAGGGGCCTGCTATGACCTTCAAAAAGCAGCTACAACGAGTCCTTTCCCTGTGCGCGGTCCTATACGCTGCTGTGGCCTACCCGTCACACGCTGCCGATGGGCCCACGGCGCTGGTGGGCGGAACCCTGGTCAACGGCCTGGGCGGCACGCCCATCCAGGACAGCGTGATTCTCGTGCGTGACGGCGTCATCGAGCAGGTGGGCACGGTCAACACGCTGCCCGTGCCCGAGGGTTACGAGGTGGTCTCAACCGAGGCCATGACCGTGTTGCCCGGGCTCTGGGACATGCACGTGCACCTGATGATCAATGGCCACGCCAACTATGGCTACTGGCAGCCCACCTACGCGAACCGCTTTGCCTCGGAAATCATGCCGGCCTCCGCTGTACAGCTGCTGCTGGCGGGCGTGACCAGTGCGCGCGACCTCGGCGCCCCGCTGGAAGACACGGTGCTGGTGAAGCGGGCCCTGGAGGCGGGCGAGATTCCCGGCCCGCGCATGTTCTTTTCCGGACCGTTCATCCAGAAGCTGCCCTATCCCGGCACCGAGGCCTTCCGCTGGGGCGTGAACGGTGAGCGCGATGCGCGCGCCAAGGTGCGCAAGCTCGTCGAAGCCGGCATGGACATGATCAAGCTGATCGACCAGGAGCAGATGACCCTGGAAGAGGCGAAGGCCGTCGTCGATGAAGCCCACAAGCACGGCCTGCCCGTGGTGGCCCACGCGCACCGCTCCTCGGAGATCCGGCGCGGACTCGAGATCGGCGTCGACAACTTCGAGCACACGGGCCTGTCAGCGGCGCCGGAGTATCCCGAGGATGTCATGACGTTGCTGAAGGAGCGGACCAGCGAAAGCATGATCGTCGGCGGACCGCTTTACTGGACACCCACGGTGGAGGGGCTCTGGAACTTCCCCTATACGCGGGACAACCCGGAGGCCCTGGACAGCAACTGCTGGCACCGCGGGCTCGAGCAAAGCACGATCGACGACATCGCGGCCTCCATCGGTAACCCCGATGAGCTGCTTTACTTCCAGCTGACGCCAAAACGCCAGACCACCCTGCGCCGCAAGTTCGAGCAGCTGCGTGAGTCCGGCGCCGTGCTGCTGATCGGCACGGACAGCGGCATTCCCATGTCCTTCCACTGCCAGTCCACCTGGCGGGAGCTGGACGTATGGGTGAACGAATTTGACGTCCCGACCATGGAGGCCATCCAGGCAGCGACCTTCTGGCCGGCGAAGTTCATGGGCGTGGAGGAGCAGTGGGGCAGCATCGCCCCGGGCCGCTACGCCGACATCATCGCCGTGAAGGGTGACGTGCTGCGCTACATCGCGCTGCTGCAGGACGTGGATTTCGTGATGAAAGGCGGCGTGGTCTACAAGCAGGACGGGATTCCCGTCGAGGAAAACCTCTAGGGCTGCTGGCCAGACCGCCTAACGCCGGAAATCACGGCGTCCTTCGCTCCGATTTAACGAAGACCCTGCGGCGTAAGCCTGAACCCTGAAAACGAACCAGGCGCCGCCGCGAGATGAGTCGGCGGCGCCCTGATTCGCCTCCCCCCTACAAGGAGGCGGACCCGATGTGAGCGATCAGGTCAATTCGTCGGGCAAGTGCCCTGCACCAGCTTTCGCACCGCGACTTCGAAACCGCTGAAGGCGCTCTGTCCGGCCAGCGGCGTAATCGTCGCCGTGGCGTTGTTGCAGTCTGAATATTCCAGCACCAGCGAGCCCCAGGGTGTGCGCTCGATGTCATCGGGGTTAAAGAGCGGGCCAAACTCACCGCCGCGGGTGATGACCAGGTCGTCGAACACGATGCGGCTGCCGTCCTGGATGCCTGTACCGATCAGCCACACCTGGGCGCCGTCGAGGTAGGTGTACCAGGTCAGCACATAAATGCCGCTTTCGCCCTGCACAGCCAGCTGGAAGCCCTCACCGTCGCGGGCCGGATCAAAGAGCGTGCCCTGGTTGAGCAGGATGGCCGGCCCCGGCCCGGCGCCGTCGCAGTTCGACTGCGTGACCTTGGTGACCTCGAGGGTGGCGGGCAGGAAGCCGGGGACCGATGGGGCAAACGTCAGCGAGGCGTCGTTGCAGTTGTTCCAGGTCATGCTCACGCTGCCCCAGGGCGTGCGGACCACGTCGCCGGCGTCAAAGGCCGCGCCCCAGTCGGCGCCGCCGGTGAGAGTCATGTTGCTGAAGGTGATCTCGTTGTCGGCATAGTTGCCGGCGCCGATAATCCAGGCCTGCTCGCCGCCAAGGTAGATGTAGCAGGTGAGCACCACCGTCTCGCCGTCTCCCTCGAGCGTCAACTGGCAGCCTTCCCCGTCGCGGCCCGCGTTGAAGTAGGTGCCGGAAATCTGGTCCAGGGTCACCGGTTCCTGGGTGTCCGGGGGCGGCGGATCGATAGGCACGCCATCGCCGATCGGACTGGTCGTCCTCACCGACCCGATGCGCACCGTGCCCTCGAAGCCCTGCTCATAGCCCACGGCCAGCACAATGTTGGAAACCGAGTTCGTATCGAAATCGAGTGAGAAGTTCAGCGGGTTGAGAAACTGGTTGACGGGCAGCGTGTAGGTCCCCGGCGCCGGGTTCTCGATAAAGGCGATGACGCCGTTGACCTCACCGGTGAGAATGAGATCGCTGGGATTGACGGAGCCGTCGATGAGGAACATGACGATGACGGCACCC
>JBCDHO010000356.1:0-3066 GCA_038749855.1 Pseudomonadota bacterium | reverse complement strand
GGCAAGGATTGCTCCGTTGCGCTGATCGATGAGCACGGCGAAGTGCTGGGTCAATCGCTGGGCCTGCCCCTGTTCCTGGGCAACCTGGAAATTTGCGTCAAGATCATGGCCGAGCGTTTCGGTTGGGATTACTTCAAGGAAGGCGATGTCTTCTATATGAACGACTCCTACATGACCGGAACGCACCTCAACGACTCGACCATCATCATGCCGATCTTCTGGAACGGTCAGCGCGTGGGCTTTGCCGCTTCCCGGGCGCACTGGCTGGATGTCGGCGCCAAGGATCCGGGCACGCCGGTGGATTCCTTCGAGATCTACCAGGAGGGGGTGCGCTGGGGCCCAACCCGCCTCTATGACGGCGGTGTGCCGCGCGAGGACGTAATCAACCTGCTGCGCCTCAACAGCCGTTTCGGGGAGGCGACCATCGGGGACATGAATGCCCAGATCGCCGCCGGACGAACCGGTGAGAAGCGCTTACAGGCGCTGTTCGATCGATTCGGCGCTGAAACCATCGCGGCAGCGCGCCAGGAAATCTTCCGCCAGACCGAGGATCTTGAGCGGAAGGCGGTGAAAGCCCTGCCGGACGGGGTTTATCGGGCTGAAGGCTATCTCGACAATGACGGGCTCAGCGATGAGCCGGTGCCCGTGAAGATGGCCGTGCACGTCGAGGGCGACAAAATGACCGTCGATCTCGAAGGGTCCTCACCCCAGACCCGCGGCCCGGTCAACTGTGGTCTGACCCAGACGGTGGCGGCCGCCCGTGTGGCCTATAAACTTCTGATCTGTTCGGACGTCTCGCCCAACGGTGGGTCCTTTCGGCCGCTGGAGGTTAAGGCCCCGGAAGGCACACTGTTTTCCGCTACAGAACCGGCGGCCTGTGGCTGGTACTTCACGCCCCTCGGCCTGCTCATCGACCTGTTGATCAAGGCCCTGGCGCCGGTGCTGCCCGACAAGGCGGCCGCGGCGCACTACGGTGATTCCATGGTGATCACCATCGCCGGCTCCGATCCGCGTAACGACGACCAGTTCTATCTTATGATCGAGCCGACTACGGGGGGCTGGGGTGCCTCCCAGGGCCGGGACGGTGCGAGCTCGCTGATCAACAATGTCAACGGCAGCTTCAAGGACCTCCCGGTCGAGGTGTTCGAGAGTAAGTATCCGCTCGAGATCGTATCCTACGGCCTGCGCACCGACTCCGGTGGCCCGGGCGAGTTCCGCGGCGGCAACGGTACCTATCGCCACTACCGGGTCCTGTCCGATTCCAGCCTCTACCTGTGGTTTGAGCGTTCCGTTACCCCGGCCTGGGGCCTGTTTGGTGGTGGTGAAGGCGCCAAGCCCTGTGTCACGGTTCGGCTCCCGGACGGCACGGAAAGCGATTATCTCAAGGTGAATGGCACGCCGGTGCCCGCGGGTACGGAAATCTTCTCCCGGACCGGGGGCGGCGGTGGCTTTGGTAACCCTCTGGAGCGCGATCCGGCGGCGGTGCAAACGGATGTGCTCGAGCAGTACATTTCCGTCGAACATGCGAAGGCCGTCTACGGCGTCGCGCTGGACGAGGCGGCGAACCTCGACCTTGGCGCGACGGAACAGCTGCGTGGGGCCTGACAGCAGGGCATAGGGGAGGTCCGGCGTGCACAAGGCCTGGGTAATTTACGAGTACAGCGGCTACGAGGGTCTGCGGCTCGAGGACTTCCCGACGCAGGAGCCTGGCCCTGACCAGGTCCGGCTGCGCATCGAGGCCTTTGCGGTCAACTGGGGCGATATGGACCTCATGGAGGACCGCTACTCCTATAGCTTTTCGTCATTTCCGGCGCGGATCGGTATGGAGGCGGCGGGCATCGTCGAGGCCATTGGCCCTGGCGTTGAGGGCGTTGAGCCGGGAGCGCGCTACTGCACGCTGCCGCATTTCTACGACAACCGGGGCGCCAGTGCCGAATCACTGGTCGTTGACGCACGCTTCCTGACGCCGGCGCCGGCCGGTCTGAGCGCGGTGGAGAGTGCATCGGTCTGGATGCAGTACATGACGGCCTATTACCCCGTTGCGGAGCTTTCCCAGGCCGCGCCGGGCAAGGTGTTCCTGATCACGGCGGCCACCAGCACCGCTGGCAGCGCGGCGCTGGAGATCGGTCGCAAGCTGGGCGCCACGATGATTGGCACCACGCGCTATGACCACAATCGCGAGTACCTGCAGAACATGGGCGCGGACCATGTGATCGTCACGGGCACAACGAACGAAGGTCTGGCCGATGAGCTTCTCGAGCTGACGGACGGTCGCGGCATCGATGCTGCCTACGACGCCATTGGCCACGGGCTGATGCCCGAGTACGTCGGTGCGCTGGCCAAGAACAGCCGCATCTACTTCTACGGCATGCTGGATGGTGGTTTCCCGGAGATTCCCTACGCAGCACTCTTCCAGTCCAATGCGCTGTTTCAGGCCTACTCGGTATTCAATTACCTCGAGGACGAGGCCATGTGCGCGAAGGGCATCGCCTGGCTGAACCAGGCCCTCGAGGCGGGTGAGCTCTCGCCCAGCATCGATCGGGTGTTTTCCTTCGAGGACTATCCGGAAGCCTGCCGGTACGTGCGCGGGACCCGGCAATCGCATGGCAAGGTGGTGGTAGAAGTTCCGGCCAGCTGAGGCTGCAAAGGCGGCATAAGGTCCAGGGTCGGGTCGCCAATTGGACCGACACATCGGCCGCGCTTCAGGCCAACAAGCGGGCGCTTAGCCGGTGGCCGCCTCGCTGCCCTCGCTGTCGGTCAGGCCGTATTTGCGCAGATAACCCCGCAGCTGGTGGTAGGTCATGCCCAGGTGCTGCGCCGTCTTTTTCTGGTTGTAGCGGTTCTGTTCCAGCGCCTGTTTCAGCAGATCGATCTCCAGCTGCTGCACGTGCTCCTTGAATTCGTAGGGGCCGGAGGGTGCCGCGCTGGCGCTGGGCGGGCTTGCATCGTCAGCCGCCGCTCTCTGCCCGCCAGGGCGCCAGGGCGAGTCGAAGGGGTCGAAGACGATGGCCTCTACTTCTGTGTCTTCCTCCTCGCGGGAGTAGACGGCGCGCTCCACCACATTCT
>JBCDHO010000355.1:0-3121 GCA_038749855.1 Pseudomonadota bacterium | reverse complement strand
TTCACCTATGACGGAGACCAGCTCCAGAACGCCTGGGAAGGACTGCATAGCGGTGACCGTGAACCCTGGCCGGACGCAGACCACCTCAACGGTGTGCTCGCGGCACACCCCGACGCCGCACCTGAGGACTTCGACGGTGATGTCGCCGGGCTGGCGACGGCGCTGCAGGAGGCCTGGCGCGCCTTTCATGCGGGGCGTTTCGGTGACGCCATTGACCAGGGCTCAGCCTTGGGTGCGCTCGGGCACGCGCCGGCCAACAAGGCTGCGGGAATCTACGCGCACTACCTGGAAGAAGATGAAAAGGTCCAGCGAAGCATCTACCTGGCCGCCGCCGAGCGAGCGGAAGTGGCCATGGCGGTGCTGCCCGAGGATGCCAACGCCTTTTACTTTCACGCCTTCAACCTCGGCCGCTACAGCCAGTCCATCTCCATCGTGAAGGCCCTTCGCCAGGGCATCGGTGGCAAGGTACAGGCCAGCCTTGAACAGGCACTGGCGCTGGCACCGGAGCACGCCGAGGCCCACACGGCCCTCGGCCTGTACAACGCGGAGATCGTCGACAAGGTTGGCAAGATGATCGGCTCCATGACCTATGGCGCCAGCATCGATAAGGCCACGAACCATTTCGAAACGGCCCTGGAAATCGTGCCCAATTCGCCGATTGCGCACATGGAATACGGCAACGGCCTGTACATGCTGTACGGCGACAAGCAGCTCGACAAGGTGACGGAACTCTATGAACAGGCCTCTGAAATGACGGCCCGTGACGCCATGGAGATGCTGGACATCACCTGCGCGCTCGAGGAACTGGAATAAGCACGAACGGCAGGTCGGCCGGACGTTTCAGACACCGGCAGCCGAAAACCAGGAACGCATGCCGCGGAACCCCCGCCCTGTGATCGATCAGGGTCGGCTCAGTCTTCCGAACCGTTCACCAACAGATTGGCGTGCTCCGCCTCGGGTCGCCCTTCGAGCGGCAACATCATGCCGAGGTAAAGCAGCTTTTCAAACTCCGGGTGGAACCGGTCGATGATCGCCTGGGGATCAGGAACACGGCGACGGTCCGAGATGAGCCCGAAAAACACCTTCTTGTCGTAGCTCAGGATGCTGATGCCCAGTCCGATACTGCCGTTCTGAGGCACCCAGAACATCAGGCTGCGCATCTTTGTACCGGCCAGATACAGCGGCCGCTGCGGGCCTGGGACGTTGGTCAGCACCGCAGACGCTTTTTCACTGAGTACGTCCAGCACCGGCTTCTGCAGCGCCGAAGGCCCCATCCCCAGGGCCGCCAGGAACCCAAAGGTCATGGCCGCCTGCTTGGACCGCTTGAGCTGGGTCATGCGGTCGTTGACTACGTAGAGGCGCTCCAGGGGGTTGTCACAGCTGATGGGCAGGTCAAGGAACACGAGACCGAAGTGATTGCCCAGTTCCAGCGCATGCTCCAGGGGCCGCAGATTCACCGGTACGGTAGCGCGCACATCCGCGGCGACCGCTTCGGCCCCCGTGGTTTCAAGTAGATAGCGCCGAACGGCTCCGCTGACGCAGGCGATCAGAACGTCATTCACGGTACAACGAAAGGCCCGGCTGACGGCCTTGACCTCTTCCAGGGGCAGCGGTTCAGCCCACGCCACCTCTTTGCGAGGACCAAGCCGCCCTTTCAGCTGCGTTTTGGGATCGTTCGGCAGAGCCAGCGCGTGCGCCAGCTCGCCGGCAATCTCTCCCGCTTCCTGGGCGTAGCGGGACGCCTTGGCTGGATCCTGCAGCAGAGACACCCCTTCCTCGATGGCTTTTTGCCCGAGGTGTACCGCCAGGTCGATTCCTTCCTTCGCCGGTTCGAGGAGACGCTGGAATATGGGTGATTCGTCGGAGCGGCGACGCTTCCACTGCCTTCTGTCTCGTGCCGATGGGGGCGCGTTGCGCTCCCGGTCTGTCAGCGACAGAAAAACCTGGACCAGGGCAATGCCATCAGCGATGCAGTGGTGAATCCGGCAAATGAGCACCGGACCCTTCTCATAGTTGTCGACAAGGTGGAATTGCCAGAGCGGGCGCGCATGATTCAACGGCGATGAGGCCAGGTGCGCGACCAGCGTGCGCAATTCCGCCTCGTCGGCCTCGCCGGGCAGCGCCACGCGGCGCACGTGGGAGCGGAGGTCGAAATCCTCGTCCATTTCCCAATAGGCCCCGGCGGTTGCATCCACGGCCTTTTGCCGGAAGCGGTTGAACGCCAGGAAGCGGTTTTTGATGGTCTTCAGCAGACGTTCGTAATCAATGGCGTCATCCAGAAAGATGACACCGGTGATCATCATCAGGTTGGAGGGCTGCTCCATACGCAGCCATGCCGTGTCGACCTTGGACATCGGCTCCCGTTGTGCGCGTTTACTCAACTGGCGCGCCGGGAAATATCAGTCACGCGGCGGGTCGCCTTGACGGCGTCAGAACGACGCACCTCGAGGTCAGCGAGATAGTCCGGCTGAACGCCCGTGATGTACTCACCGGAGAAGCAGGACGTATCGAACTGGCGAATCGCATCGTTGCCTTCACGGCAGGCATCGACGAGATCGTCGAGATCCTGGTAGATCAGGCGGTCGGCGCCGAGCAGATCCTGGACTTCCTCAACGGTCCGCCCGTGCGCGATCAGCTCCGCCGTCGCCGGCATATCGATGCCATAAATGTTGGCGTAGCGGACGGGCGGCGACGCCGAAGCAAAGTACACCTTGCGCGCACCCGCTTCACGGGCCATTTGGATGATCTGCCGTGAGGTCGTACCGCGCACGATGGAGTCATCAACGAGGAGAACGTTTTTCTTGCGGAACTCCAGCCCCACGGGGTTGAGCTTTCGGCGCACGGATTTCTGTCGCTCGGCCTGCCCCGGCATGATGAAGGTTCGCCCGATATAACGGTTCTTCATCAGCCCTTCGCGGTACTTTACATCCAGCTCGTAGGCCAGCGGCAAGGACGAGGTTCGGCTCGTATCGGGCACGGGAATCACCACGTCGATATCATGGTCCGGCCACTCGCGGAGAATTTTTCGCGCCAGGGCTTCCCCCATGCGCAGGCGCGCCTTGTAAACCGAGACGTCATCCATCATGGATTCGGGTCGGGAGAAGTAGACGTGCTCAAAAAT
>JBCDHO010000354.1:0-3129 GCA_038749855.1 Pseudomonadota bacterium | reverse complement strand
GTTTCAGCGACGAGCCAACGACATGAGTCTTTCCAACGCCCAACGCCGCTATCTGCGAGGCCTGACCCATGGTATCAGCCCGGTGGTGATGGTGGGCGATAAGGGCCTGTCTGAAACGGTGCTTGAGGCCATTGAGGAAGCCCTCGACCAGCACGAACTGATTAAGGTGCGCCTGCGCACCGACCGCGAAACGCGCCGCAGCCTCAGTGAGGAAATAGCGCGTCACTGCAAGGCCGAGCCGGTGCACAGCATTGGCCAGGTGTCTTGCTACTATCGGCGAAACCCTGAACGAACCGTGATCGAACTGCCCAGGCGCTGAGGCGTTCTACAACACGTCTTGACCAGGGCACAGGAAACTCCATGAAGAGCCAGCTCAGTCTTGACCCTCAGGGTCCGCATCACTTTATCCGCGCGGTCAGCGCGGAGGGAACCCGGGTGGGTGAAACGCTTTACACCGGGGCTCTGATCGTCGGCACAGAAACGCTGATCGAGCATTGGCCATGCTCCGCACTTCCAGACCTTACCGATGAGCAGCTGGAGCCCGTATTCGCGCTGGAGCCAGAGGTGGTGTTGCTGGGCACCGGCGCTCGCCAGGCGTTTCTTCCGCCCGAGCGGCTCGCGCCCTTCTATCGTCGCGGAGTCGGTATCGAAATGATGACCACCGACGCGGCGTGTAGAACCTTCAACGTCCTCGCCTCCGAGGGACGTCGCGTCGTCGCGGCGCTGCTGCCGATCGATCCGGACTGAGGCCAGCACGGCGCGCCCCGTCCCGGCGAACGCCCTACTCGAAGTAGGGCATCTCCGACACACCTTCCTTACTCGAAATCTCGCGCAACCGCACCAGGGCAGCGATCTGGACCTGCCGTACCCGTTCGCGTGTCACACCCAGAAGCTGCCCAACCTCCTCCAGCGTTCGCCGGCCCTTGCCGTGCAGTCCGAAGCGATGTTCAACCACGGTTCGCTGTTGCTGTGGCAGAAGCTCAAGCCAGTGATCCAGCATGTCATTCGCGGCCGTGTCCGCGTACTCGGACTCGGGGTCCCTGCGGTTCTCGTCCGTGAGCATTTCCACCAGGGGCCGATCCGAGCCGCTGCTCATGGGCTCATCAGCAGACGAGGTCGGCTCGTTGAGCCGGAACAGCGTGTGAAGATCATCAACCGGACGGTCGAGCTGGGCAGCAATTTCCTCCGGTGACGGTCGCCGGCCCAGCTGCTGCTCCAGTTCACGCGAGGCGCGCAGGAACGTGGTGAGCTCCCGGATCACGTGGATTGGCAGTCGCACCGTGCGGCACTGGTTCATGATGGCGCGCTCTACGGACTGGCGAATCCACCAGGTCGCGTAGGTAGAAAAGCGACAGCCGCGCTCAGGGTCGAATTTTTCGACGGCCCGAATCAACCCAAGATTGCCTTCCTCGATGAGATCCAGCAGTGGCAAACCCCGATTGATGTAGGCACGGGATACCTTAACCACCAGCCGGAGATTGGCCTGGATCATTCGCTGCCGACTGGCCGTGCAGCCCCCTTGTGCCGCTCGTGACAGGGATTTCTCCTCGTCGGCGGTCAAGAGCGCGGTGCGTCCGATTTCACTCAGATAGATGCGAGTGACGTCTCCGTGATGTGCGGGACGTGAGCGTGTGGTCGTGGCCTTAGATGCGGGCACGCGCAGGCTGCTCGCCTTACGGCCCCTGGCGCCGGCCAAGGCGCTCGGTGACTTCGTCGTTCCCCCCATTCCTTCCTCCCCTCAGGAGCATGGGCGCCGACGCGGAATGCGCCAGCTGTGGTCCGACCGTAGATTATCGTGCCGTTGTCCCCGGGGGACAGCGGTTGCTGTTGTTTTCCGGGCGGGAGAGAAAAGCTATCACAAGTCGCCGGCCCTGTCACAGGCCAGACGCGTTGCGTCCAGCGCTGCGGGCGGGGGAACGACCCCAGCCCGAACGCATGGGTGGGGGTCAGCGCCGGGGAAGCAATTGGAGCGGATCGACCGGCTTGCCGTCACGCCGAATTTCGAAATGGAGGACCGTTTCACTGCGGTCATTGCGCCCAACTTCGGCAATTTTCTGCCCCTGGCTGACCTGGTCCCCTTCCGCAACCAGGCGCCGGCGGTTGTGCGCATAGGCGCTGAGCATGCGCTCGTCGTGCTTGACAATAACGAGCTCACCGTAGCCGATAAGCCCGTTGCCGCTGTAGACCACTTCACCCCCGCCAGCAGCGCGAACCGTGGCGCCTTCATCCCCGCGGATGTCGATGCCGTTGCGCGCCGGATCACCCGCCTTGAAGGTGCGCAGCACAGGACCCTCCAGCGGCCATGCCCAACCGCCGGCACTGGTAGCAGGACGGTTTGCCGAACCGCTGGGCGAGCGGGCTGTCGACGATGCGGCGGGCTGGGAAGGGCGTGGGGTGGTTGTGGATGGCGCTGGTGTGCTGCCTGCCGTCGTGGCCGCGCCGCTGCCGCTGCTCGGTGGAGGCGAGCTGGTGCGGCTGGAAGGCGTGCGTACCGCCGCTGTCGACACCTGTCCCGCCGGCGGTGCCCGCAAGCGCAAGGCCTGGTCGGGAAAAATCGTGTAGGGCGAGGAAATGTTGTTCCAACGCGCGAGGTCACGATGATCGAGGCCATAGCGAAAGGCAATCCCGTAGAGCGTGTCGCCCCGCTCGACCCGGTACAAACCATCAACGGGAATCTCTGCGGCCGGTGGCCGGCTGGAGCGCTCGACGACCGGCGCGGGCGGATGGCTGGCGCAGGCGGCCAGCCCAAGCAGACTTGCGCTCAGCAACAGATTCCGGAAGCGGCGCATCCCGGTTCAGGCCAGCCCATTGAGCATGGGAACAAACACCACGCCCCCAAGGTCTTCACGTTCCACACCATCCTCGGTCCGCCGCAGCAGCAGGAGCCGCTGTTCACCCCCCTTGTCCAGCGGCATGACGAGGCGGCCGCCCACGGCAAGCTGCTCGACCAGCTCAGCAGGGATGACCCGGGCGGCTGCCGTGACAATGATCCCGTCAAAGGGCGCCTGGCTGGGCCAGCCCACGTGCCCATCCGCATGCTTGGCGTGCACGTTGTGCAGGCGAAGCCGATGAAACAGCTGACGGGTGGAGCGCAGCAGCTCCTTGATGCGCTCCACGGTAAAGACCTCC
>JBCDHO010000353.1:0-3147 GCA_038749855.1 Pseudomonadota bacterium | reverse complement strand
TAACGAGGCCTTCTTCGGTGACCTCTGGCGGGTCTTCCTTGGCCTGCGCTGTCGTGGTCAGCACGCTGCCCAGCAGCAGGAAGGAAAGCAGCAGATTCTGCGCGGCTCGTGGCATTGGCGTGCTCCAATTTCGTCGTTATTCGAACCTTGAGTCTAATCCATCGTCTAAGCGGTCGGTAGTTCTGAGCGGGTGTTTCAGGGGCGCTGGACTGGGCCGGTCTCCGTGCGTTGAGGCGCCGTTCCAATGCGTTGAGGCGCCGTTCCAATGCGCTATGCTGAACACACGTTGAACCAGCCGGCCACCGGTCGTCCAAAAAAATCAAGGAGTGAAGCACCATGCACAGTGGATTGATTCATCGTCGTGCCCGTCTGCGTCCGCGGAACGGACTGACCGTCCTGCTGGGGCTCGGGCTGCTCTTCGCTGCGCAAGGCGTGTTTGCCAAGGCAAAGGAAGTGGCGCCTCATGAGTGGGAAGGCGCTGAACGTGTCGTCGTGCTCGGGGACGTGCACGGAGATTACAACCAGTACATGAAGGCGCTTGAGGCGTCGGGCCTGGTCGATGGACGGGGCCGCTGGGACGCCGGTGAGACCCACTTTGTGCAGCTCGGTGACATTCCGGATCGCGGCCCCGATACGCGCAAGGTCATGGATCATCTCAAGAAGCTCGCGAAGGAAGCCCGGCGCAAGGGTGGACGCGTTCACGTGCTGATCGGCAACCACGATGCAATGATGTTGTACGGCGACCTGCGCTACGTCACCGCGGGCGAATATGAGGCCTTCGTTGACCGCAACTCGGAGCGCAACCGCGAGGCGCAGTGGAACCATCACCTCGCCACGCTGGAAGCGCGGGATCCGGACGCCTTTGCCGCCATGGATCAGGACGCCTTCCGCGAGGAGTGGGAGGCGGACTACCCGCTGGGGTGGGTCGAGCATCGTCAGGCCTGGCAGCCCAGCGGGGATTATGGCGAGCAGGTGCTCGAAAACCCGGTGCTCCTGCGCATCGACGATACGCTGTTCGTTCACGCGGGCCTCAGCGGCAAGTACTGCGACCTGTCCTTCGAGGAAATGACCGACCGGGCCCATGACGAACTTACCAACTACGACTATGAAACGATCGGGATGATCGAAGATGAGTACGGCCCCCTCTGGTACCGCGGCCTGGCCGGAGATAGCGAGACGCGGCGTAGCGCAATGGTCGACGCAATCCTGGAGCGCTATGGCGCCAAACGGATCGTGGTCGGCCACAGCCCGACCCAGGGGGTGGTGTGGCCGCGCTTCGATGGCAAGGTGATTCTGAACGACGTGGGCATGTCCGCCCACTACGGTGGACACTTCGGCTACCTGGAACTGGTCGATGGCAAGGTGATCGCGCACTACGACGCGGGCAATGCGCTGGAACTGCCCGCCAGCAACGCCGATCGCCTTGCTTACCTGGAATCCGTGGTGGCGCTCTCGCCGGCCAATGCTGCGCTGCAGCAGCGGCTGGAGCGCATGCGCCTGGCCGCGAATGCGCCGGCTTCCGATGGCATGCCCAAGCTCGATGCCATGAGCGACGAGGAACGGGCTGCCTTTGAGCAGGCGGAGGCCTGGCTCAGCCCCGACAATTGCCGATGAAGTCCTCCTGTACCTCGGCGTCTGAATCGAGGACCTCGTAGCCGTCGTCCAGGTACTTCAGTGCCCGCTTCCGCTGGCTCTTGTCGAGGCGAGGTTCGTTCTCGAACAGGGCATAGAGGTCGCCCTTGAGGCCCTGAAACTCTGCGATGGCATCGGGCAGCGTCTCGTTATGAACGCAGAAGCCACGGTAGAGGCGCTGGCGGATGTTGCGTACGGGCAGGCCCTCCGGTGGAGAGGCGTAATGTGCGTTCACAATGCCGGAGGAGTCAAAATCATAAGGCACGGCGTACAGCGTCGTGGCCCCTTCCTCTGCGCCGATCAGCCGGGCGTTGTGGCAGCAGTGGTCCGTCGGACCGCCCAGCGCTGACCAGTCAAGGTTACCGATCAGGTACTGAAACACCACGAAGCGGCTGGTCTCCATCGAGTCAAGGCGCTTGGGTGAAATGTCGTTGATGTTGAGCTTTTCCAGGTCGTTGCGCTTGGCGACGTCATCCGGATCTTCGATCAGAAACCCGAAACGCTCGATGGGGTTGTCATCCTCCGCGTCGTCGGCGTAGGCAAGATCGAGCCCCTGCACCCGATAGCTGCGCTCCGTGGCGAGGTTATAGACCCGGTAAGCGAGGTATTCCTTGAGGTAGTACTGCTCGTACTTGGCATTGGCCAGGCAGTGCGTGACGAGCTTCAGACTGCCCGCGCCCCGGAAGGCCGTGCCCTTGGCGGCTTCCTTGTCGAAACGAAAGCGCAGCGGAGGAAAGTCACAGACCCGCTTGCGGGTGACGCCGCGGGTGGTGATTTCGATGGGAATGCTGATCTCTCGCCCGTCGGCCTCCGTGTAGCGAAAGACGCCCTCGAAAACCCGATCTTCTTCCTTGAACCGCATGATGGTCTTCCACGGTGCCTCGGCCCGTGCGCTGATGACGCGGTCGTCGGTGAAAATCTTCGCGGGTTTGGGCGCATCCTGGGCCACGGCCGTTCCGGCCACCAGGATCGTTAGCGTCAGCGTGAGTGTGCGGAGCAGCGTCGAAAGCGGCATGGTTTGTTCCATCGTGACTTCACCGCATTATAGGGGAGGGCTGAAGACTGCCCGGAGACTAGCTGGGGATAGGCTCGGATAGGGTGGGTCTGCACCGCTTGTGCAGAGTGGACGCCTGCCTCAGTCCCGAAAGCGCAGGGAGAAATCGACCGCTCGGACGTGCTTGGTGATGGCGCCGGTGCTGATGAAGTCGACCCCGGTCTCGGCGATGGGGCGCAGCGTGTCCAGGGTGACGTTACCCGAAGCTTCCGTTTCCACGCGACCGCGCGCTCGCTCCACGGCACGTTTGAGTGCCGCCAGGGAAAAGTTGTCCAGCAAAATCCGGTCCGCGCCTGCTTCCAAAGCCTGGTCGAGTTCATCCAGCGTTTCGACCTCCACCTCGATAGGGGCGTCCGGATGACGGCGGCGTGCCTCATGTACGGCGAGCGTGATGCCACCAGCGGCGCGGATGTGGTTCTCCTTGATCAGGATTTCATCGTAAAGACCGAGCCGGTGGTTCT
>JBCDHO010000352.1:0-3151 GCA_038749855.1 Pseudomonadota bacterium | reverse complement strand
GGCCTTTTGCTGGTCAACGGCAATGCTCCCCAACCATGGCTGCCACGAACTCAAAGGGCGGGACTCCAGGGGTGTCGCGTGGCGACTTGAGCGACGGCGCGAAGGAAACCAGGAATCAATGGAACCGAAGCTCAAACCCCGTCGCACGTTCTCCCGGATCGGCGAACTCCAGCAGGATGGGCACCTGTTGGCCCGGGGCAAGCAAGGCGCCGTCACCCGGTGCGGCGGCGAGGTAGTCGGCAGGTAAGAAGCGCCGCGCGGCGATAATTTGGTCCTCGGGGTTTTTCAGGGCCACGGAAACGTCAGGGTAGGGCTGACCCTGCTCGGCGAGGTTGATGAAGGTGGCGCTCAGGACGAGGATGCCTTCGCGGGTTGGGTGACCGTGCACATCCCGGGTCAGCAGGTGGATGCGGGTGGGGTCACGGAAGGCTGCGGGTGGCTTAAAGCCCGGGACCTTGAGGGCATGCAGCGTGCGTGCCAGGGCACCGTCTCGGGGCAGGGCATCCCGGAAGGTCCAGGCCAGGTTGAGCACGGTGGCCAGCGTGAGCACCACCAGCGCACCCGCCCAGGCCCAGCGAACGGCGGCAGGCTTCTCATCGACCACCGGCGGCGAGAGATCCGCGGCGGGCATTGAGGGGGCGGGCTTGCGTCCGACTTCCGGTGGCTTGGCGTCCTCTTCTCGTTTGGCCGGCTCACGGCGCTGGTCCGGATAGTCGTCGTAGAGCGAGTCGAGTGCCTGGTAGATGTGTCCGCAGCGCGCGCACTGCACGCTGCCCCCCGCCGTCGCGAGCTGACGGGCGTTGAGGGGGTGTACCGCGTCACACTTCGGGCACAGCGTGTACATGGGTCAGCTCGTGGGTTAGGGCGGTTGGGTTGCCGAAATCATAGACCCGGCCGGTGGCTGGGCCAATGACTTCAACGGTAATTGTTTGGGAATGGTCCGGGAATAATTCTGGAATTATTCGGTGGACTGTTGCTCGAGCAGGTAGCGATAGCGGTCGCGCTTGCCGTCGTACTCCTGGCGGATTTGCTGCTCGCGGACATCGAGCCCCTCGCGGTTCTCGCGGTTGGCTTCCATGCGGACACGAAGTGCGCGGATTTTCTCCTTGGTTCGCGCGGGCACCTTCAGACCGGCACGCTGGCGGTCGGCAGCGATCTCAAGCTGCTCAAAGAGAGACTTTTCCAGGCTGTCGTAGGTGCCGTCGATCAGGTTGAAGTCGTAACGGAGGTTTTCGAGCTCTACTTCCATGGCCTCTTCGATGTCTTCGAGGTTCTTGTACTGAACCTGCAGCAGCGCGTCGGCCTTGCGCTGGGCTTCCTCGGCAGCAAGCTGTGCATCGAACTCGGAGTCCGGCCGTACGAGCCGCTCCGACCCCTCGTAGGCCGCGACGACGATCCCGTCGCGCATCAGTACGTACGGCTGGTTGGGATCCTTTGGGGGAATGGGCGAGAAGACAGTCTGTCCTGAGCGGAGGTCTTTCCAGCGATAGCTGTCCGCTGCCTGAGCAGCAGTGGCGGACAGGGTGCCCAGGGCCACCAGCAAAATCCATTTACGCAGTGCATCCATAAGTCGAGCATACGCGCCGCCGCCGGCAAAATCCACGCGGCGGTGCGTTTCCAGACGCAGGCCAGGCGGGCCTTGGCCCGCCTGGAGGCTTGCGTCAGGGCGCGCTCTGCGTTTGCAGTAGCTCCCGGTAGCGGTCTTTCATGACCTCGTGTTCCCGAGTGATTTCCGCAGACTGGCGGTCGAGCCGCGCGATGACTGCCTCGTTGTTGCGGAGGCTGGTGCGCGTAAGTGCCAGGTCGGCGAGCTGCTGTTCTGTCACCGTCAGACCAGCCCGTTGCCGGTCGGCTGCCGCGCGAATTTGCGAGAACAGCACCCTTTTTTGCGAGGCGAGATTACTCTCAACCGCTTTGCGCTCGAATTCGAGCTGGGCGAGCCGTTCTTCGCGGCCCCGGTCAATGTCATCAAGGGATCGGAAACGGGACGTCAGCAGTTGGTCGTAGCGCTTCTGTCGCTCCGCCTCGTTCATGATGTCCGGATCCGGGGGCGGTGCATCAAGCCGGTCAGCGCCTTCATAGCAGGTCCAGGGGCCGTCGCTGCGCCGCATGCAATAGGGCTGGTTGGGATCTTCGGGCGGGATGGGCTTGAAGTACGTGTGTCCCGCATCGTCAACCCATTTGTAGCGCGCCGAGTCGCTCTGGGCGGCGGCCAGGGTTGTCATGAGCAGCAGGCACAGCAGTACGGCAACGAGCCGTACGGTTTTGAAGGGCGCGGGAATCAGAAGCGCCGTTGTTTTGCCCCTTTTTTTACCTAGGGTTTCGCCTTGGGATTGTGCGTCAGGCACTGACCCCGTAGCGGTCGCGATAGGCGCGCAGGGCGTGGAGTTCGATGTTGTCACGCTGGTTGGCCTCGACATGGTCAATGAGGTCGTCCAGGCCGGCTATGGACACCACGGGTACACCGAATTCCTCTTCTACTTCCCTGGCTGCTGATCGGGCTCCCTGCCCACGTTCCTGCCTGTCCAGCGCGATCGCCACACCCGCAGGCGTGGCACCGGATTCGGTAATCCACTCCATGGACTCACGGACCGAGGTCCCCGCCGATATCACGTCGTCGACGATCAGGACTCGACCCGCGAGCGGGGCACCGACAAGCCGGCCACCCTCCCCATGGTCCTTCGCCTCCTTGCGGTTGTAGCAGAACGGCAAATTGCGTCCATGACGCCGTTCAAAGGCGACCGCGAGGGCCGCTGCCAGGGGGATCCCCTTGTAGGCCGGTCCAAAGAGCATGTCGAACTCAAGACCCGATTTGACCAGCGCGTCGCTGTAACACTCCGCAAGTGTCGCTAGCGAGGCGCCATCATCGAAGCCACCAGCATTGAAGAAATACGGGCTTTCCCGGCCCGACTTCAGCGTGAACGACCCGAACTTCAGATTCCCTTTCCGCAGGGCGAGCTCGAAAAAAGCCGATTTAAACTCAGACATGCAACGGGCGCGTTCGTGGGTGGCACCGCGAGTCTAACATGCGAAGTTCTGTTCGCCCCTGCTTCACTCGCTGGTTGGTTTTGGTTGTAAATAAACTAGGAGGGAAGGACAGTCTACCACTGTAGGACGAGCATTAGCATCTTGACGTATGCCGCTCCATGCC
>JBCDHO010000351.1:0-3153 GCA_038749855.1 Pseudomonadota bacterium | reverse complement strand
CCGGACAGCTTCTGGTGGACCGACGAGTGGTACGAGTTTACGGAGGCGAAGGTGGAGGGGCTCAACTATCTGCTGACCGATTGGTACTACAACACCACCGAGCAGGGCGCGTTTTTCCAGCGTGAGATGCGCCGCCGCCAGGCCTCTGATCAGCAGGTGTCGGAGTGAATCACCTTTGCGTTGCAGGCACACCTTGCTGGCCGCTTCCGTTCAAAGCATCGCCCATCGAGGGACTGCCCCGATGATGTTCCGCCAGCTGCTGCCCCTGCTGGTTCTGCTGACCTTCAGCGGAACCGCTTTCGCGAAGCAGTTCGAGGCGCTGCTGTTCACCAAGACCGCCGGCTGGCACCACCAGTCACTTGCCGAGGCGGTGCCGGCTCTGCGGGCGCTGGCGGACAAGCACCATTTTCACCTCGAATGGTCTGCCAATGCTGAGGTCATCAGTGCGGACAATCTGGCGCGCTTTGACGTCGTGCTGTTTGTTTCCACCACGGGGGATGTGCTGAACGAGGAGCAGGAACGGGCGCTGCAGGCCTTTGTCCGTTCCGGCAAGGGGTTCGTGGGGGTGCACGCCGCTGCCGATACGGAACCGGACTGGGACTGGTTCGGGCAGCTGGTCGGTCGCCGCTTCGTCATCCACCCGGAAATCCAGTCAGCGCGCCTTGAGCTCCGTTCCCGTGACTTTCCCGGTTTGGAACGCATGCCGGACAGCTTCTGGTGGACCGACGAGTGGTACGAGTTTACGGAGGCGAAGGTGGAGGGGCTCAACTATCTGCTGACCGTCGACGAAACCACCTTCGACCCGCGGGTGGATTGGGGAGCGCGGGGCAAGGGCGTGGGCATGGGTGATTTTCATCCGATCAGCTGGTTTCACGACTTTGACGGTGGACGGTCATTTTACACGGCCCTTGGGCACACCTCCGCCAGCTGGTCCGATGCGCTGTTTATGGAACATGTGTACGGCGGGATTTACTGGGCCGCCACGGGCAAGGGTCTGCGGGCATCCCGCTGAGCAAGGCTTGTCAGCGCTGGCTGGGCGAGGCGGGGATATCATCAATTTGAGGTAGCGACGGCGCGAGCACGCCGCTATATTCTGGGTTGCTTTCCAAGGGAATGGATATGGATACGAGCGGGTTGTTGATTGTCGGTTCAGGGCTGGCCCTGGTCCTGGTACTGACCGGCGTTTTTCTGTTTCGACGACGCAAGGACGGCGCGGACGCCGCTGGTCCGGAGCCCGTTAGCGAGGTGCAGGCGGAACGCCGCACAGAACCGACGCTGACCGCTGAGCCGGAAACGGGCGTCGCGGAGGCCAGCGAGCCGGCGCTCGAGGAGACGGCGGCCGAAGAGATTGCGCTCGAGGAGACCGCAGTCAGGGACGAAACAGAAGCGTCGCCGCCCGAGCCCGTGCATGCAGATGCGGATTCCGCCGCCGAAGCAAAGACTGATCCCGAGCCGGAAAAAGAGACTGCACCTGAGCCTGAAGCACAGACTGCTTCCGAGCCTGAGACAAAGACTGCTTCCGAGCCTGCCAAGGCTTCAGAAGGCCCGGATGACGCTACCCCGGCGTTGGATCCGGCCTTTCTCGAAGTCCGAACCAGTCTCGAGCGCGAACTTTCAGCCGGGCATTTTTCAAAGCTGGATGTCTTCGAAGACTATCGCCTGGCTTCGGAAAAGGCCTCGGGCCGCATTGGCTCCCGTTCCGAGTATTTTCACCAGGTCGTGGAACAGGCCCTGGAGGTTCGGGATACCTTCGAAGGCATGCTCTCCGATGAGGATCGGGAGCGCTTCATCGACGTTCACAGTCGCTATCTCGACGAGGTCAGCGTTGAAGCGGACCTGGATGTGCGCGCTCGCTTGCACAGCGAACAGGTCAAGCTGCTGAATGACCTGGGCCCGCGAGTGAGCTAGCCGACGCCGCGAGACCCCTGCGGGATACTGTCCTCACTCTTCCGCGGTGCCTTCCAGCGCCTGGTCCAGCAGGCGAACCAGTTCGTCGCGGGAGTAGCGGTAGGGCCCCCAGGCGTTCAGCTGCACCAGCTGCTCGATCTTCGTACTGATGGTCATGGCCTGTTCATCGGCATCCGGTACCACCACGTAGCGCCGCAAGGGTGCCTCGTCGAAGAGCGCATGCATGAAGGCCGCTGAAACCTCGTCCGGCTGCTTGTAGGACAGCTCCCGCTCTTCCGTGGCCTCGTACAGGGCCTTCAGTTCCCCGGTGATCTCCCCTCCGGCGGCCTCGATAGCCGCCATGCGACGTTTCATGGCGCTGCGTCGGATGTGTGACTGGTAATTGCCCGGTTGCACGACGCTCACGGAGACCTCCAGCGGCTCCATTTCCGCCGCCAGCCCGTCCGTAAAGGCCTCCATCCAGTGCTTGCTGCCGGCATAGGCCGTGCCGCCGGCCCAGGACAGGGTGCCGGCGATGGATCCCGTGGTGACGATGCGCCCTTTCGATTCGATCACGAGTGGGGCGAAGGCCTGGGTGATGCGATAAACGCCTTCGACGTTGATGTCGTACACAAAGGTCTGTTCTTCAATGGCGGTGTCCAGCACCGGTCCGCCGCCGCCGACGCCGGCGTTGTTAACCAGGGCGTAGAGCCCGGTGCCCTGGGCTTCGATGAATGCCACGGCGGCGCTGATTTCCGCCGGTTTCGTTACGTCCAGGCGGACAGCGGTGACACCGTCGATTGCGTTGAGCGCTGCGAAATCGGCGTCCTTGCGCACGCCTGCATAGACCTTGTAACCATTACGTGCCAGCGTTTCAACCAGGTTGCGTCCGATGCCCGTGCTGGTTCCCGTGACCAGGATGTGTTTTTCCTGGGTGTCTCCGAGCGTCTGCTGTGGCGCCACGGTGAGCGTGGCGATGAGGAAGAAAGCGATCAGGTGGGAAAACGTGCGCATCGTGGGGTCATCCAGGCGGTTAGACCGTTGCGAGCCTAGCACAGGCGTTTGCAGAGCGGTTCCGCCCCGGTGCCCAAACGACGCCCGTAGCAGTTAACATGAGCAGCTGCCGCGGTCCTGCCGCTGAAGTGAGTCAACAAGGAGTGCCATGTCCCGGTCAGATGCCGTCGCCAGGACGCTGTTTTTTGCTGCCCTGGCCGGCCTGTTCGGCGCCGGGGCCTTCGCCTACGGCGTGTTGGCACAGCGCCAGGG
>JBCDHO010000350.1:0-3187 GCA_038749855.1 Pseudomonadota bacterium | reverse complement strand
GGTCGTAGAACCAGTCGAGGCGCCGCCGGTGCGTGTGCACGATGCCCTTGGGCAGGCCCGTGGTGCCCGAGGAGTAAATGATGTTGCACTCATCGTCGTCGGCGAGCGCCACGGCCGGGTCATCCTCTGCCTGGGTTGCGCGCCAGCTTTTGAAGTCAGTCCATTCCGGTGTGGGTGAACCGGTCGCGAACCAGTGCTGAACGGACGGCAGTCGATCACGAAAGGGTGCGAGACGCGCCTGGTGCGCCTCGCTGGCAAAGACGGCCCTGGCCCCGGCATCCTCGATCATGTTGGCCAGGCCCTTATCGGCCACCAGCGTGTTCAGCGGAACCGTGACCGCACCGGCGGCCATGATGCCGAAGAGCACCACGGCCATGTCGGCACTGTTGTCCATGAGCACGGCGGCGCGGTCGCCGGAACACAGCCCAGCCGCGCGCAGGCCGTTCGCCACCTGGTGAAGCTGTGGGGTGAAGTCACCCCAGGAAAGCTGTTGTTTGCCGAAAACAAGGGCGGGCTTTTCGCCCAGCGAGCGCCCGTTAAGCGCGAGCACCTCGGGCAGCAGGGGGGCGGGGGCGTCGAACCAGGGGTCGGGCATCCCCGAAATTTACTTGGCGGACCAGCCGCCGTCCATGGGCAGCACCGTGCCCGTAATGGAGGCAGCCGCATCTTTGCACAGGAATACGGCGAGCTCGGCCACCTCATCGATGCCCACCAGCTTCCGGGTGGGCTGGGCCAGCAGCATGACATCCCGCAAAACTTCTTCCTCCGTGATGCCCCGCGCACGCGCCGTGTCGGCAACCTGGCCGGCGACCAGTGGCGTTTCCACGTAGCCGGGCGCAATGGCGTTGCAGGTGATGTTTTGCTCCGCGGTCTCCAGCGCCACGGTCTTGGTCAGGCCGGCAAGGCCGTGCTTGGCGGACACGTAGGCGGCCTTGAAGGGCGAGGCGCGCAGCGCGTGGGCCGAGGCCACGTTGATAACACGTCCCCAGCCACTGGCCACCATGGGCGGCAGGGCCATGCGGATCGTGTGGAAGCTCGAAGACAGGTTGATGGCAATGATGTCATCCCACTTCTCAACCGGGAATTCGCCGATTGGGGCCACGTGCTGGATGCCGGCATTGTTAACCAGGACCTGGATCGTGCCGCGCTGCTCGGCTGCGGTGGTCACCATGTGTTCGATCTGCGCCGGGTCGCGCATGTCCGCCTGGTCGTGGGCGACAGCAGCGCGGGAAAGGCCGGCCAGCTCGTCGCACAGCGCCGCGATCTCATCCGGTGCACCAAACCCGTTCAGGGTCAGGGCACAGCCCTGCGCGGCCAGGGCGCGGGCAATGCCCAGGCCGATGCCGGAGGTGGAGCCGGTCACCAGGGCGTGCTTGCCGGCAAGCAGCGGGGTGCTTGTCGGATCGTTCGTGTGTTCGGTCATGATTTTGCTCCCCCCGAGCGCCATCCCAACGTGTGTGGCCCTACCATGATCAGTCCTCCCAGTCCCGCTCGATGTAGCGGGAGGCGAGCAGGAACAGGCCCGCAGCAACCAGGTAGAACCCCGTACCGGCCACAATGGACCAGCGCAGCGAATCGTCCCCGTACTGAACCTCCAGCGCGTCGGAGAGGGCGCCGATGGCGAAGGTGCCGAGCCCGATGCCAATCAGGTTGTTAATGAACAGGAACACGGCAGAGGCCGTGGCGCGCATGTTCGGTGGCACCAGCTGCTGCACCGTGGACATAACCGGCCCGATCCAGACCAGCCCGAGACCCACAGGCACGAGAATCACGAAGAAGGCGAGCGTCAGTGTCGGCGTCAGCACGCCCAGCACATAGGTCGGAATGGAAATCAGGAAGGCGATCGCCGGGATGGTCACGTAGCGTGAGCGCTTGGCCTGGCCCAGCTTGTCGCCCAGCCAGCCGCCGAGCCACATGCCTGCCATGCCGCCGATGAGCAGAATGGTGCCGTAAAAAAGCGAGGCCTCCAGCAGGGTCAGGCCGTGGCTGCGAACGATAAAGGACGGCATCCAGAAAAACAGGCCGTAGCCCATCATGGACGAGCAGGAGGCGCCGACGGACAGCAGCCAGAAGCTGGGTTTGCTGGCCAGCTTTTTGAAAATCGTCTTGATGCCGGGCGGTGTGGCCGCCGCCGCCTGGTCATAGCGCCCGCGCTCCGGCTCCTTAACGAGCAGGCGAAACACCGGGGCCAGCAGCACACCGGCGATGCCCACCACGAAAAACGCGTAGCGCCAGTCAATCAGGCTGGCGATGACACCACCGAGAATGATGCCCAGGGCACTGCCGATCGGGATACCAAAGGAGTACAGGCTCATGGCCCGGGCCCGCTGACCGGGCGGGAAGTAGTCCATGAGCAGGGAATAGGCCGGCGTTACGCCACCGGCTTCGCCCACGCCAACGCCAAGCCGCGCCAGGAACAGGTGCCAGAAGTTCTGCGCCAGGCCGCACACGGCCGTCATGGCGCTCCACAGGGCGAGGGCGACGGTGATGATCCAGGTGCGGCTATAGCGGTCTGCCAGCATGGCGATGGGGATGCCCAGGCCCGTGTAGAAGAGCGCAAAGGCCAGGCCGCCCATGAGTCCGAGCTGGGCGTCTGTCAGTCCCAGGTCCGCCTTGATGGGCACCGCCAGGATGCCGACGATCTGCCGGTCAATAAAGTTGAAGGTGTAGACGATGACCAGCATGAGCAGGGCCACGCCGCGACCTTTCACGGCCGGTATGGCCTCAGGCGTGGCGGCCGTCACCGACCCGTTGCTGTTGGGCGTTTGCGAGCTCATCGTTTTCCCGGGACCTGTGGCGCTCAGCGCCGATGGGTGGGGTGGTAAGACCGGCGCCCCGGTTGCCCGGGGCGCCCGCGTCAGTCCCTAGCTTACTGGAACCAGCGGTACTCGACCGTGGCCCAGACCTGCAGCGGATTGCCGTAGAAGGCCGTGATGTTGGTCTCCAGGCCCGTGGTCGGGAAGAAGTAACCGGCGACCTTGTACTCTTCGTCGGTCAGGTTCTTGCCGTGGATACCGGCCTGCCAGCGTTGGCTGTCCGTCGTCCAGAGGACGCTCAGATCCCAGAGCGTGTAGGACGACTGGTCGAGGAACTCGTTCGGAATCTCGAACTGGCTCGTGTCGTCCCGGTAGGAGAGGGTGGTCACGAAGTTGAAGGTGCCGTCCACGTCGAAGAGCGTTGCCGGCAG
>JBCDHO010000349.1:0-3242 GCA_038749855.1 Pseudomonadota bacterium | reverse complement strand
GTGGTTTTTGAGGGCTGTTTAGCTGTTCAACATCATGTCGTTCACTCGATTGGCTTCTTCGCGCGTTGCGCGAAACCGCCCGCACTCGTTCACGACGAATACGCGACATCACCTGTTTGTTGTGAGCTTATGACGCCCTAGATTCCGGGCAGCTTCCTCCAATCCTTCTTCGCGCGCTGCGCGAAACCGCCTGCGTTCGCTTACGACGAGTACGCGACATCGCCCGTTTGTTGGGGACTGTTGACGCCCCAGGCTCCTGGACGACTGCTTCGACCAATCCTTCTTCGTGCGCTGCGCGAAACCGCATGCGCTCGCCGTGGGCGAGCGCATTGTTGGTCTTGTGGGGATGCTCAGCGCCGCTTCATGCGCTTGTCGGCGCCTTCCGTGTAGGCCTCGGCAGCGGCGAGCAACACGTTGGGTGAGAGGCGGACGTCGTAGCTCGGGTTCACGTAGGCGAAGTTAATCACTCCGTCCTGGCCGATCAGGTAGGTGGCCGGCGCCGGCAGCACGTGGTGGTTTTCCCCGGACACTTCCTCGAGGTCCACGCCGAAGCCCTTGTAGCGCTCGTAGGTGCTGTCGTCGATCTGGAAGGCGATGCCGAAGCCGCGCGTCGCGCTCAGCTGGCTGTCGCTCAGCAGCGTGTAGCCGATGTCCGGCTCGTCGAGGCTTTCCACCAGCACGCCGGGCTTGTCCATGCTCACGAACCACACGTCAAAGCCGAGCTCCTGGAGACGTTCTTCGGCGTGGCGCATCTCGGACAGGTGCAGGTTGCAGTACGGACACCAGCCGCCGCGGAAGAAGGTCACGACCACCGGCTTTTCCATGGCGTCAGGGCGGAAGGCGAAGGGCTCGCCGGTGGCCGTGCGCACGTCGAAGGCCGGGGCGCCCATACCGGGCAACAGCGGTTGCACCGCTTCAGCATTGGGGTGGATGGCCGTACGGCCGTCGTCAGCGTTGGCCGTCACGGCAAAAAACAGGCCGACACAGATGGCGGCGAGGCCCAACAGGCGAGTGTGAATGTGCATTTTTTGCTTGTCCTTTTCTGAGGTGTTTACAAAGCGGGGGCCTGGGCGCCCGACGTTCTCGACGCATGGGACCGTGAGACCATCGAATTCCTTTCAGCGCGCACCACGATAGCGCTAAACCACACCGATCGAATGACTTTCGGTGACGCCGTCGAATTCCCATGCCCACTGGGCTATTATCGTGACTCCTCGCACTACCCCCGAAGCCCCATGACAACCCCACCACGGAAACTGCTCATTGTCGGCGGCGGCACCGCCGGTTGGATGGCCGCCCTGCATTTCAAACACATCTGGGCGGATCGCGCTATCGATATCACGCTGATCGAATCGGCCCGCATCGGCACCGTTGGCGTCGGCGAAGGCACCACGCCGCTGATCAAGGACTTCTTTGATCGGCTCGGTATTCCCGAGAGCGAGTGGATGCCCGCCTGCAGCGCCACCTATAAATGTGGCATTAGCTTTCCGGACTGGTCCACGGTGCAGGGCTATGAGAGCTATTTCCACCCGTTCTTCTCGGAACACGACCGGGCGCACGTGAATCACTTCTGGGACAACTGCAATCTGCGCCGGGACGGCTACGACATCATGGCCCACCCGGACGACTACTTTGTCTCCACCGCCATGGTACGCCAGCACCGGGCGCCGATTTCGAAGCAGCCGAACGTGCCGGACGCGGTCTACGGCTATCACTTCGACGCCGCGCTCATGGGCCAATACTTCAAGACCAAGGCCATGGCCCTGGGCGTGAACTTCATCGAGGACACGATCGCCTCCGTCAACCGGGCCAAGGACGGGGATATCCGTTCCGTGGTCACCGAGGAACATGGTGAGGTCGAGGCGGACTTCTTTATCGACTGCACCGGATTCCGGGGCCTGCTGATTCGCGGCGCCCTGGGCGAAGAACTGGTCTCCATGGGGGACTACATGTTCAACGACTCCGCCGTGGCCATTCCGACGCCGCGGGAAGACAACGGCGGACTGTCCTCCGAGACCATTTCAAAGGCCTTGAGCCATGGCTGGTGCTGGCACATCCCGCTGGTCAGCCGCATGGGCAATGGCTACGTGTTTTCCTCGAAGTATTACGACCACGAGCGCGCCGAGGCTGAGTTCCGGGCCTACCTGGGCGACAAGGCCGAGGGCGCCGAGGCCGTGCACCTGCGTTGGGAACCCGGCCGGCTCGAGAACCACTGGCAACGCAACTGCGTTGCCATCGGCCTGTCCCAGGGGTTCCTGGAGCCGCTGGAGGCGCTGATGATCAACGTGATCCAGCGCAGCGTCGAAGGCTTTGCGGAAAGCTGGGAGGCCGGCAACTTCACTAACCAGTGGCAGGACCGCTTCAACGGATTCGTCAATCGCTTTATTGACGGCATCCGCGACTACCTACAGCTGCACTACAAGCTCAACACGCGCACGGACAGCCAGTACTGGATCGACAACCGCGAAAACGAGCACCTGTCCGACCACCTGCGGACCATCCTCGACGCCTGGGACACGGGCAAGGATTTCGACCGCGTGCTCTACGACCACATCAACCAGCAGGTCTACCCGCGCACGAGCTGGTACTGCATGCTGGCGGGCATGGGGCGCTTCCCCACCGCCGACAAGCAGCCCATGCGCATTCCCCAGCGGCGCCGGGAGCGGGCTGCCCAGGCCAGCCTTCAGCAGGCGGAGGCCTTCTGGCCGCACGATGAGTACCTGGAGCAGATTTACCAGGAACACGGCAGCTGAAAATCCGTGGCCGCGCCGGCTTCTGACCCGCGCGTCCTTCATGCTGTCGGAGCTTTTGGCTGTTCTGACCTAGACTGGAAGAAGGCAAAAGCCAACGGGGGAGCATGCGATGGCACTGAGCAAGGCGACTGCCATAGCCATCAACGACATCGTGAAGAGTGACGAGGGGTGCCGCGAGGCCATCGATAGTGTGCTTGCGTTTTTTCTCCCTGACGGCATGCAGATCGCCGGCGCCCTTCGAAATTTTTCCATGGTGTTCGTCGATATTCCCAACTACCTCATTGAGGACGCCGTGAACCTGTACCGTAGGAAAACGGCGGGCCCCGGCAAACCCTTTGAGCGCTTTGAGGCACCTAAGAACTTCTCCAACAAATCCCCTGCGGTTGAACGTTACATTTGCGTCGGTATTGCTGAGGCGACAGTTAAGGTGATCAACAGGAAACTGATGATGCGTCCCGCGCTCAAGAACCTGGTCGACAAAGCTGAGTT
>JBCDHO010000348.1:0-3293 GCA_038749855.1 Pseudomonadota bacterium | reverse complement strand
GTTACGGGCGCGAACCGCGGGATTGGACTCGAACTGTGTCGACAGCTGGCCAGGAGCGGCTGGCGCGTGACCGGCCTGTGTCGCGCCAACTCAGGGCCCCCCGACCTTGACGGCGTTGAGTTCCACGCTGGCTTTGATGTTACCGACGCGGCCTCAATCCAGGCATTGGCCGCGGACCTCGAGCCGGGCTCTGTAGACCTGCTGATCAACAACGCCGGAATCCTGCAGGGAACCTCCCTCGAGCACCTGGACCTTGACTCCATGCGCCAGCAGTTTGAGGTCAACACACTGGGCCCGCTCCGCGTCACGCAGGCACTGCTGCCGGCGCTGAGCGATGGCGCGACGGTTGCCCTGATCACCAGTCGCATGGGCTCGATCGCGGACAACACCTCCGGCGGGAGCTATGGCTATCGGATGTCAAAGGCAGCGCTGAATGCCGCCGGCAAGTCCCTGGCGCATGACCTGGCGCCCCGCGGCATCAAGGTCGCCACTCTTCATCCCGGTTACGTTCGCACGGACATGACGGGGCACAACGGGCTGATCGATGTGGAAGCAGCTGCCTCGGGACTGCTTGCGCGCATTGCGGAAGTGACACCGGAGACCTCCGGTACCTTCTGGCACGCCAACGGTGATGTGCTGCCCTGGTGAGGCGAGAAAAGCTTAGTGCAGAGATCGGATCCTGAGCTTGCGATACCACACGGGGTCGCCGTGGTCCTGGAGGCCAATGTGTCCCCGTCTTGCCATGCCGTACATGGGCCATTCATCGAACTTTGAATTGGCAACCAGGTCGCGCCATTCCGCGGAACCGAGCGTGTAACTGACAATCCTTTCGCCGTTGAGCCAATGCTCGACGTCGTTGCCGAGTATGCGGATGCGTACAGCGTTCCACTCGCCTGCCGTTTTGACCACGCCCCTTGGAGCCGGATAGAGGCCATAGGCGGCGCCGGCGGACGTCAGAGGATCACCGCCGTCTCGATGGACGGCATCGTCCAGGACCTGCATTTCCGGAGCACCCATGTAGATGGCATCGTGACCGGTCGTGGCGAGATAGAAGATGCCGCTGTTGCCGCCTTCGGCGACCTTCCATTCGAGCTCAAGCTCGAAGTCTGCGTACTCGGCTTCGGTCATGAGGTCGCCTTTGCCATCGGCAAAGTGAATCATGCCGTCTTCCACGCGCCAGCCCGGCGGGGGCTCGGAGCCGGTGTAGCTGCGCCAGCCGTCGAGTGTTTTGCCGTCGAACAGGTCGATCCAGCCGTCATCATGATCAGCAGCGACGGTCTGCAGACTGCCCAAAAGTCCCAGCAGTATTACGAGGACAGTCCGCAGCGAAAGACGGTAGGGCAGTAGCTTCATACAACGTTCCGATCAAATTGCGGAAAGATTGGGTGCGGCGAAAATCATAGCTCAGCTGAACCGGCTGGTGGGTCACCATTAACGTCATTGATCGGCTTTTCATCATCATCCCGGTCACGGAACAACTTGCGCAGCATGAAAATGACAGCGATGAGCAGTGCGATCACCAGTAGCGGTATCAGCACCGCAAGGATGGTCGTGACGACGGCGCTGAAGAGCTCGAAGGTGGCCACCAACGGATTTCCCAGCCCACCGGTGCTGGCTGAAGACGCGCCACGGGCGAGCACGGTGCTGACCTGCACGAGGCCGCTGGCGCCGCCACCGGCAATGAGCGCCGCTGCCCATTTCGTATAGCCGTCCCCAAGAAGCTCGGGCATGAAAGCGCCGCTGATAAACGTACCGGCGGCACCGGCGGCCGGGGTGGCGAGTGCATCCAGCAAGTTGTCTACCCAGGGGACGTAAAAGCCACCGACTTCGACCAGGGTCGCCACGCCGAGGCCGGTCGTCACCAAAGGATCGCCGAGCCATTGCATCTCTTCGTTCAGGAGCGTGCGCAGGGCCGTGTCAAGACCAAAGGGCATTTCGACGCCCGTGTTCAGGGAAAGACTGACAAGAAAAAGGGGCACGAAGACGCGAAATCCGCAGGCGGCAGCCAGCCCAACCCCGGTAAGTATGGCGACGAAGGCTTCCATCAGTAGTTTTCTTTGGGCGACATGACTGCAGCGTAGCGCACTGCGCCCGACTTCGCGTTACGCTTGCCCCATGAGTGCAACGGACCAGGCCATTGACGGCCTCCACCGCGTCAAGGCCATCGCCTTCGACGCGGACGATACGCTGTGGGTCAACGAGACGTTGTTCCGTGAGGCTGAGGACCGGTTCTGCGAACTCGTCCACGACTTTGCCGGCCGCGATCAGGCCCGTGCGCACCTGCTCGAAATCGAAGAGCGGAACATGGCCGCCTACGGCTATGGCATCAAGCCCTTCACCCTGTCACTCATCGAAGGGGCGCTGTCCATTTCCGGGGGTCGCATTTCCACGGCGACCATCGAGGTGATCATCGAGCACGGTAAGCGCATGCTGGAGGCGCCCGTGGAAAACCTGCCCGGTGTGCAGGAGGTCCTTGAGGGCCTCAGCGACCAGTATCGGCTGGTGGTGGCCACGAAGGGCGACCTCCTGGACCAGGAGCGCAAGCTCGAGCAATCGGGCCTGGCCGATTACTTCCACCATATCGAGATCGTGTCGGACAAAACGCCCCGTCATTATCAGAAGCTGACCCGACACCTGGACGTCGAGCCGGTCGAGTTTCTGATGATCGGTAACTCCCTGCGCTCGGATATTTTGCCGGTGCTTGAGATCGGAGCTTTCGCCTTCCATGTGCCCTTCCACACTACCTGGGCACATGAGCACGCCGAGGCGCCAGAGGACCACCCTCGCTTCCGCAGCTTTCGACATATGGAGCAGATTCCCCCGCTGCTGATGAAGCCCGCAAATTGACCTGAGTCAATAAAACGTCGAATTCCTCTGCAAAGCGTCGCGCCAGCAGGCACGTTAATAAGCGTTCGAAGTCAGCCGGCGACTCCTGACGCTCACATTGAGTCGCTTAGCCAAACGACGAAATAAGAGGCGCACCAATGTCGTCAGCCGAGACCTTTTACGACCTGTTCCGCCAACAGGGTATCTCCCGCCGCTCCTTCACCAAGTTCTGCTCGCTCACCGCCGCTTCCCTGGGCCTTGGTCCGGCTTTCGCGCCGCGCATTGCGCGTGCGATGGAGACCAAGCCACGCACTCCGGTGATCTGGTTGAACGGCCTGGAATGTACCTGTTGCTCTGAAAGCTTTATTCGCTCCGGCCACCCGCTGGCCTCGGACGTGGTGTTGTCCATGCTCTCGCTGGATTATTCTCACGTCCTCATGGCCGCCGCCGGTCACCAGGCGGAAGCG
>JBCDHO010000347.1:0-3320 GCA_038749855.1 Pseudomonadota bacterium | reverse complement strand
TGACAGCGTTGTCAAACGCGTTTTCACGCTGCGAATGTCAAGCCAAAATGGCTATACTCCCCGGTCATGAGTCAACGCACCCATCGTCCCAAACCAGCGCCCGATGACAGCGCCGGAATCGAGTCGGCCGGACGCCGTGAATTCCTCTCGCGTCTCGGCGGCGTGCTGGGCGCCTCGGCGCTGGCCTCGTTGCTGCACGGGCTCCCGGCGGCCCTGGCTTACACACCGCGCACGAGCACGCTCGACAGCGATGGCGCCGTTTTCAATCTCGAACAGCTTCGGCTGCTCCATGACCTGTGTGCCCGCACGCTGCCGGCCACGGACACGCCAGGCGCGGCCGAGCTGGACGTGCATGGCTTCATCGATGTGCAGCTTGCGACCTGCTACGCGCCTTCCGACCAGGCACGGGCACGAAAGGTGATCGATGTGCTGGAAGCCAAGGGATTCAGTTCGCAGGGCCCCAGCGGCCAGGTAACCCTGCTTGAAGCGATGGAGGCCGGGCGCTTCGCCGGCGATGGCGCGACGCGTGAGGACTTCAAGTTTCTCAAGTCGCTCGTGGTGTTCGGCTACTTCACCACCGAGGTCGGGGCGACCCGTTTGCTTCGTTACGACCCGGTGCCGGGTGGTTTCGACGGACATTACGGCCATCCCGCGGACGGTCGGGCCTGGTTCGCATGAGCTTCGAAACGCTGCGTGACAGCGACGACGTCTTCGATGCCCTGGTCATCGGTTCCGGCGTCACAGGAGGCTGGGCTGCCAAGGAGTTCTGCGAGCGGGGCTACCGCACGCTGATGATCGAGCGTGGACCGCTGGTCGAGCACCGCAAAGACTATCCCCACGAGTCGAAGCCGCCCTGGGACATGCCCCAGCGCGGCCGTGTTCCCCTGGCGGAGGCGGAACAGCGCCAGGCGGTCCAAAAGAACTGTTACGCCTACAACGACTTCAATCGCCAGTTTTTCGGTGATGACCGGGACCTGCCCTACAGCACGGCGTCGGGCACACGCTTTACCTGGTACCGCGGCAATCAGCTCGGCGGCAAGTCGCTGATCTGGGCGCGCCAATCCTACCGTCTCAGCGAATTCGACTTTGAGGCCAATGCCAAGGACGGCCACGGTAACGACTGGCCGTTGCGCTACGCGGACCTGGCGCCCTGGTACGCGCACGTCGAGCGTCATGCGGGCATTTCCGGAGCTCGTGACGGCCTGCCTCAGATTCCTGACAGCGAGAGTTTGCCACCCTTCGACATGACGGCGCCGGAGCGCGCCATCGGCGAGCGCATTGAGGCCGCCTTTCCGGATCGAAATTTCGTCATTGGACGAACGGCCAACCTCAGCCAGCCGACGCAGCTGCACCTTGAGCAGGGGCGCGTGGCCTGCCAGGCACGGACCGAGTGCGATCGCGGCTGTTCCTTCGGGGCCTATTTCTCGACGCAGAGTTCCACGCTGCCCGCGGCCGCCAGGACGGGCAAGCTGGCGATTGCGCCGAACAGCGTCGTGCACAGTCTGATTTTTGACGAGGCCAGCGGGCGCGTCCGCGGCGTGCGCGTGATCGACGCCGATGACCGCTCGGAGCGCCGCTATTTTGGGCGCGTCGTCTTCCTGTGCGCTTCCACGCTGGGCTCAACCCAGCTGTTGCTGCACTCGACCTCCCGATCCTTTCCGACGGGACTGGCCAATCGCTCGGGTGTCTTGGGTCGCTATCTCATGGACCACAATTACAACGCCTTCATCAGTGCCCGTGTCCCTGGCTTCGAGGATGCTTACTATCGGGGGCGCCGTCCCACGGGTATCTACGTGCCGAACTTCCACTACGAGCCCGGTCGCTATCACCGTGACTTTCAGCGCGGCTATGCGTTGGGCGGCAGCGCTTACCGGGTTTCCAATTGGCGTGGTGGTGCGGCGCGCGATGGATTCGGCGCAGATTTCAAGGAGGCGCTGACCGGTACGGGGGACTGGGGCTTCAATTTTTACGCCCAGGGTGAAATGTTGCCACGGGCAGAGAACCAGGTCACCTTGCATCCCAGCAACAAGGACAAGTGGGGGATTCCTCAGCTGCACTTTGACGTACGCTGGTCGGACAACGAGCGGCGCATGATGGAAAGTGCCGCAGAGGAGGGTACGGCCATGATGCGCGCCGCGGGTCTCGAAGCCATCGAGGCGCACGTTCAGGACGGCGCGCCGGGCGCGGGTATTCACGAGATGGGCACGGCGCGCATGGGCCGCGACCCGGCGAGTTCGGTGTTCAATGGCTTCAACCAGGCCCACGACATCGACAATCTGTTTTGCACGGACGGGTCTGTGTTCTGCTCCTCGGCCACGCAAAATCCGTCCCTGACCTACATGGCCCTGACCGCCCGGGCCGTGGCCTATGCCGTCGATGAAATGAAGAACCGGCGGATCTGAACGGGTCGCCACTCAATAAGGAAACAACACGGCACGGGAGTTGCGAGATGGGAAACAGGATACGCATGGGCATGGTCGGCGGTGGCGCCGGCGCCGTTATCGGTGAGATTCATCGCCTCGCCGCCGGGATGACCGGTGAGATCGAGCTCGTGGCCGGGGCGTTCAGCCGCGATGCGGAGGCCTCAAAGGCTTTCGGTCGGGAACTCGGGCTCGATGCTGAGCGAAGCTATGGGAGCTGGGCCGAGTTGTTCCGTGCCGAGGCGGCCCTGTCACCCGAGACGCGGATGCAGTGCGTGTCGATCGTCACACCCAATGACTCGCACGCCGAGATCAGCTGTGCAGCGCTGGAGGCCGGCTTCCACGTCATCTGCGACAAGCCCGCTGCCGGGCACCTGGAGGATGGCTTGCGGATGCAGGCTGCGGTCGACGCGAGCGGCCTGTGTTTTGGCCTCACGCACACCTACACCGGTTATCCCCTGGTGATCGAAGCACGCGAGCGCATCGCCGCGGGCGAGGTTGGTGAGATTCGCCGGGTGCATGTCAGCTACCTGCAGGACTGGTTGTCCCGGGAGGAAGACACGACCGGCAGTAAGCAGGCCTCCTGGCGCAATGACCCGGCGCGCTCCGGTGAAGCTGGGGCCTTTGCCGATATTGGCACCCACGCCTTCAACCTCGTGGAGTTCATGACCGGCCGCCAGGTCACGCGCCTGGCGGCCCAGCTGCGCAGCGTGATCGCTGGTCGGGTTATCGATGACGATGGCGGGGCGCTCTTCGAACTCGACAACGGCGCCGCGGGCATGCTCTCGGCAAGCCAGGTATGCAGTGGGGCGGTCAATGCCCTGAAGATTGAGATCTATGGCAGCGAGGGGAGCCTTCATTGGTTCCAGGAAGCACCGAACGAGCTGGTCCTCAAGGCGC
>JBCDHO010000346.1:0-3333 GCA_038749855.1 Pseudomonadota bacterium | reverse complement strand
GTGGTAACAATGAAATTGACGACCGGGTTCTTCATGGCAGGTGCGTGCCCTTACTGGGGTGTGTCGTGGCTCAGCGTGAGGAACCGGCCCCGGCCGTTTCCTGCCCGCCGTAGCCTTCTGGAAGTTCCAGGTCGAGGTTATCGGCGAGGAAGGACCACATGTCGGCGGTCTCTTCGATCTGCAGCGCCGTGGGCTTGCCCGAGCCGTGACCGGCACGGGTCTGAATCCGGATCAGCACCGGATCTTCCCCCGCATGGGCCTGCTGGAGCCGCGCAGCGTACTTGAAGCTGTGGCCAGGAACGACGCGGTCATCCGTATCTGCCGTGGTGACGAGCACCGCCGGGTAGTCCGTGCCGTCCACCAGGTTGTGGTAGGGCGAGTAGGCGTACAGCGCCTCGAATTCTTCCGGGTTGCTGGAGGATCCGTAGTCGTCGACCCAGAAGCGCCCGGCCGTGAACTGGTCGAAGCGCAGCATGTCCATGACGCCCACGGCGGGAATGGCCGCGCCAAAGAGCTCCGGGCGCTGGTTTACAACCGCGCCCACCAGCAGGCCGCCGTTGCTCCCGCCCAGCACCGCGAGGCGTTCAGGGCGGGTGTAACGCTCCTCCACGAGGAATTCAGCGGCCGCGATGAAATCGTCGAACACATTCTGCTTTTGCAGCTTGGTGCCGGCCTGGTGCCAGGCCTTGCCGTACTCGCCGCCGCCACGCAGGTTCGCCACGGCGTAAATGCCGCCCATCTCCATCCAGGCGAGGCGGGTAATGCTGAAGGCCGGCCGCAGGGAAATGTTGAACCCGCCGTAGCCGTAAAGCAGGGTCGGGTTGTCACCGTCGAGCTCAATGCCCTTCTTGTGCGCGATGAACATCGGCACGCGCGTTCCGTCCTTCGAGTCGTAGAAGACCTGGCGCACCTCGTAGTTCGCTGGATCGAAATCCACTTCCGCCTGCTTGAACAGGCTGCTCTCCCCGGACGCCACGTCGTAGCGGTAGAGCGTCGGCGGGGCGTTGAAGCTCGAGAAGCTGTAGAAGGTCTCCGCATCGTCGTCGGCACCGCCGAAGCCGTTCACGCTGCCGATGCCGGGCAATTCAACCTCGCGGACGAGTGCCCCCTCGAGGTCGTGGATGCGGATTTCGCTGCGCGCGTCCCGCAGGTAACCGGTGACCAGGTGGCCGCCCACAAGGGATACGCCCTGGAGCACTTGCTCCCGTTCCGGCACCACCTCGGTCCAGCCGGCATCTGCATTGTCCACGTCGATCGACACCAGGCGGCCCTGGGGCGCCTCGAGGTCCGTGCGGAAGAAAAAGCGGCTGCCGTCATTACCGACAAAGGTGTAATCGTTGTTGAAGC
This sequence comes from Pseudomonadota bacterium, assembly GCA_038749855.1. GTDB lineage: Bacteria > Pseudomonadota > Gammaproteobacteria > Xanthomonadales > SZUA-36 > Marinihelvus. Next base: position 1,986 of record JBCDHO010000346.1, on the reverse strand, counting down.
CCTCGATCAGCATGACTGGCGCTGCGTCCGCTTCCCCAAGCGGCTTGTAGGCCACCTGGTAGCGGCTGTCCGTGCCTTTCCAGACCGTGATCACGAGGTAGGCGCCGTCATCGGTCACCTGGGGTGAGAAGCCCCACTCCGGGTTGTCCGGCGCTGAGAAAACCAGCTGGTCTTCCGCCTGGTCTTCCCCGATGGCATGGAAAAACACCTGCTGGTTGAGATTGAGGGACTGGAATTCATCGCCCGAGCCCGGCTCCGGGTAGCGCGCGTAGTAGAAGCCGGAGCTGTCTGCCGCCCAGCTGATCGGCGAAAACTTCATCCACTCGACCTCGTTGGCCAGCGTGGTGCCGCTTTCAAGGTCCAGCACCTGGACGGTTCGCCAGTCTGAGCCGCCGTCCTGGATCGCCATGGCGGCGTAGCGCCCATCCGGGCTCACTTCAAAATTGGCCAGGGCGACGGTGCCATCCTCGGACCAGGTGTTCGGGTCCACAACCATGACCGGCTCCGCCTCGAGGGACGCCTGGCGATAGACCACGCTCTGGTTCTGGAGCCCGTCGTTGCGGCGGAAGAAGTACTGGCCGCCCGCCTTTTCCGGGATGCCAAACTTCTCATAGTTCCATAGCGTCGTCAGTCGCTCTTCAATGGCTTCGCGCTCCTCGATGCTGCCGAGATAGCTGAAGGTGAGCGCGTTTTGCGCCTCCACCCAGCCGGCGACCTCGTCTGATTCGCGGACATCGTCTTCCAGCCACCGATAGGGATCGGCAACCAGCGTGCCGTGGTAGTCGTCCTGCTGGTCAACGGTTGCCGATTCCGGGTAATCGAAGGCCACAGGCGCGATCGCGACCGCCGGGCTGCTGACGGCTGCCACGTCGGGCGTCTGAACGGTTTCGGCGGTTTCGCCGCCGCAGGCGCTTAGAAGCACCAGCGAAGCAACGGCGAGGGAGAGGGTGGATGCGGGTGAACGAAGACGAGCGAATCGTGACATGAAAAGGTATCCGGCGTTTTGGGCGCGCCAGTGTAGCAGGGCGCGCAGCGGCGAGCAGCGCCAGGCAGGGCTGAACAGCGGATCCACGGCGCCGCCGTCGGTTCCGCTATGCTGTGGCCATGCCACACGCTGCAACACCGGGTGTGCCCATTCGCTGGCGCATCTTCATGATCGTCGCACTGGCCAGCTCCGTGTCCTACATGCTGCGGGCCAACCTGTCCCTCGCGGCGCCCGCCATGATCGAGGATCTGCAGCTGAGCGAAGTCCAGTGGGGCTACGTGTTGGCGGCGTTCACGGCGGGCTACGCCCTGTTCCAGTTTCCCGGGGGGCTGGCCGGTGACCGCTTCGGTCCGCGTCGTATGTTGACCCTGATCGCCGTTGCCTGGGCGATTCTGACCGCGCTCACCGCCCTGATTCCCGGTACCGAATCCGTATCAGTCGGCGTGACGCTCCTGGCCCTGATCCTGGTGCGCTTCCTGGTCGGTGCTTTCCATGCGCCGATCTTTCCGGTGATCAACACGGTGATTGTGCGCTGGTTTCCGGCCAATGCACGGGGCCTGCCGCAGGGGCTGGGCAGTTCCGCCCTGACCCTGGGCTTCGCCGCCGCGGCACCGCTGCTGACGTGGCTGAGCACGCAGTACGGGTGGCGGGCGTCCTTCTGGCTCGTCGCACCGATGGGCCTCGTGGTCGCAGCCCTCTGGTGGTGGTACGGGCGGGATACACCGGCCGAGCATTGGGCGGTGTCCGTGTCGGAGCTTGAGCTCATCGGTGCCGCTGATTACCGGCCTGAACTTCATTCTGAGCCTGAAACTGGACCTCCCGTTGAGGAGGGGTCGGAAGACGCAGCCGGCGCGAAGCCGAAGCGGGGCGACTGGCTGAAGGTGCTGCGAAACCGTGACGTATTGCTGCTGACCCTGGCTGCCTCGCGTGCAGGCGCAGCTTGGACCCGTGCCGTTGACGGTGCTTGTCGGCGGCTACGCGCACAAGGCCCATCTTGGCGT
>JBCDHO010000345.1:0-3360 GCA_038749855.1 Pseudomonadota bacterium | reverse complement strand
GGCTTAAGAAATTTTTACCTGAGTCCTAGCGCCGCGGCACAAGCTCGTCCGGTCGGGTTTTTGTCCGGCAAACCGAAGCCCTGGACCCAATGACAGACTAGGGGATTGTTCATGACGCCAAAAAACCACATCGGGGCATTTACGGACCCGGCAACACAAGAGATGTTGCAGAAATGCAACAGTGAGCTAACGCAACGCCCCTTGGCCAGATTGCTGTTGGAGGCAGGGCGTTTTGAGCGCTTCAGTGCGCGTTTCGAGGACCTGCTCTACGATCACACCCGGGTGCATCTGGATGACGCCGCGCTGGGCTCACTGCTTGCGATCGCCGAGGCTTCCGGCGTCTCCGGGCGACGCGACGCTCTGTTCGCCGGCGAACACGTAAACGCCACCGAGGATCGACCCGCGCTGCACATGGCACTGCGTTCTCCGGAAGTGCTCAACGCCGTCGGTGGGGCAGAGGCCGCGCGCGTAACGGCCGCTATGGACCGGTTGTTCGGCTTTGCCGAAACGCTTCAGGAGGGAAAGCTTCCGCTGGGTGGTGATCGGCCCGTGACGGACCTGGTGCACGTTGGCATCGGAGGTTCCCTGCTCGGGACGCAGCTGGTTTGTGAGGCGCTGGCAACGGGTAGCGAATCGCTGCGCGTTCATTTCCTCGGCTCCGTCGACGCGGTGCGCCGCGAACGGCTTCTGCGGCAGCTTGATCCGGCGTCCACGGCGGTCATTCTTGTGTCCAAGAGTTTCTCGACCGGTGACACCCTGCTGCACGGTCGTCGCCTGCGCAACTGGCTGGAAGCAGCGCTGGGTCGGGAGGAAGCCCATCGGCGCCTGTTCGCGGTCACAAGCCAGGTTGAACGGGCAGACGCGTTCGGCATCGCGGAAGAGCGCCTGCTTTATTTTTCGGACTGGGTGGGTGGACGCTATTCGCTCTGGTCGCCGGTCAGCCTTGCGGCCGCGGCCCTGGTCGGTCCGGAACGATTCCAGGCCTTGTTGGTGGGTGCGGCCAGCATGGACCAACACTTCCGCGAAGCGCCCCTGGATCGCAACTTGCCGGTGCTGGCGGCGCTCGTGGGCGTCTGGCACCGCAACGTATGCGGCTTCGCTGCCTGGGGCTGTATGCCCTACGATCAGCGCCTGAAACTCCTGCCGGCCTATCTCCAGCAGCTGATCATGGAATCCAACGGCAAGTCCGTTCGCGCCGGGGGAGAGCCGTCGGCCCTGGCGACAGCGGCGGTTGTTTTTGGCGAGACTGGAACCGAGGCACAGCACTCGGTCTTCCAGGCCATGCACCAGGGCTCGGACATCGTTCCCCTGAACTTCGTGGCCATCGCCCGTCCAGACCATGACGACGATGAAGCCCAGGATGAGCTGCTCGCCAACCTGCTGGCGCAGCTCACTGCGCTCGCGGCGGGGCGCGACGCCGAGGCCACCCGGGCCGAACTGGGTGATATCGAAGCAGGCCTTCTGCGTCAGCGCACCTTCGGGGGTAACCGGCCTTCAGAGCTGCTGATGCTCGACGAGTTAACCCCGGGGTCGCTCGGTCGACTGCTGGCGTTCTACGAGCACAAGGTGTTTGTTGAGAGCGTTCTGTGGGACATCAACGCCTTCGATCAATGGGGTGTGGAGCTTGGCAAAACGCTGGCGCCGGGTATCCAGGCCGCGCTTGCCGGCTCGGGCGAGCCCGGTGGGGGGCTTGAGGGCCTTCTTCGGGAGCTGCGGCAGCTGCGCAGCAAGGATTAAGTGTCAGCGGCCTTTGCGCAGGACACCCATGACACCGCGCATGAGCTCCTTGCCGAGCAGGTTGCCAAAGCTGCGCGCAAAACTCTTCACCATGGCCTGAGTGGAACTGTCCCCGCGGCTGCGTGCCGCCTTTTTTTTCGCTTGCGTTTTCTGTTTGCTGCGTTCGGCCTTGGCGGCCGATGCCTTCGCCCGGGCCAGCAGGATTTCTTCGGCCGATTCGCGGTCGATGGCCGTGTCGTAGCGTTCGCCCAGGTCACTGACCGCCATCAGTGCTTTGCGTTCCTTCTCATCAAGCGGGCCGATGCGTGAGGTCGGGGGTCGCACGAGGCAGGCATCGACCATGGTCGGCACGCCTTCCTCGTCCAGCGTTGAAATGAGCGCCTCGCCCACGCCGAGCTGGGTGATGACGGCCTCCGTATCGAGTTCCGGGTTGGGGCGAAACGTCTGGGCGGCCGCCTTGACGGCACGCTGGTCTCGCGGTGTGTAAGCCCGCAGAGCATGTTGCATTCGATTGCCGAGCTGTCCGAGCACATCGTCTGGAACGTCTGAGGGGCTCTGCGTGATGAAGTAGACCCCAACGCCCTTGGACCGAATGAGCCGCACGATCTGTTCCACGGACTCGAGCAGTGCAGGGGGTGCCTTGTCAAAGAGCAGGTGCGCCTCGTCAAAGAAGAACACCAGGCCCGGTCGGTCCGGGTCGCCCACCTCGGGCAGTTCTTCAAAGAGCTCACTGAGCAGCCACAGGAGGATGGTGGCGTAGAGCCGGGGCTGGCGAATCAGGCGGTCGGCCGCCAGGCTATTGATCTGTCCGCGCCCATCCGGTGCCTGCCGCATGAGGTCCTTCAGGGCCAGGGCCGGCTCACCAAAAAATCGCTGCGCGCCTTGTTCCTCCAGCACCAGCAACCGACGCTGGATGGCGGCCACGGAAGCGGGGCTGATGTTGCCGTATTCAAGGGACAGGGCCTGGCGCTGCTCGCCGACGAAGCGGAGCATCTGCTTCAGGTCATCCAGGTCGAGGAGCAGAAGCCCTTCGTCGTCGGCGACCCGAAAGGCGATGTTCAGCACCCCTTCCTGGGTGTCATTGAGTTCCAGTAAGCCCGACAGCAGCAGGGGCCCCATTTCCGTAATCGTGGTGCGTACCGGATGGCCGAGCGTACCCTCGACGTCCCAGAATGCGACCGGGAAGGCCGCTGGTGCGAAGTCTTCGATCCCGATCACATCGAGGCGCTCCTGCACCTTCGGATGCGGCGCGATCGGCGCGCCGAGGCCGGAAAGATCGCCCTTCACATCTGCCAGGAACACGGGGGTACCGATGCGGGAGAAGCCTTCAGCGAGCACCTGGAGACTGACGGTTTTTCCGGTTCCGGTGGCGCCGGCGATCAAGCCATGCCGGTTACCGAGGGAGGGCAGGAGGTAACGCTTGTCCGCGCCCTTGCCGAGGAGAATCGGGGTGATTTCAGTCATGGTTGCTCAAGGCCCTCCCTCAGGTGCTGTCCGCAGCATAGGGCCTGCTGCCAGGCGCTGCCACCCTGCGCTCAGGTTCCGCAGCGGGGTCCGTCGCTGGCGGCTGCGATGCGTTCTTCGAAAGCGGGGTGGGTCTGCAGGAACGACGGCAGGGAGGTG
>JBCDHO010000344.1:0-3369 GCA_038749855.1 Pseudomonadota bacterium | reverse complement strand
TGATGATCTGCGTGCGCGCCAGGTCGACATCGCCTTCGGCATCCTCCGTGCGCATGACGATGAGTCCCGGTACCTGGGCAGGGCCCGTGTTGTGGAAGCTAACGCGAGCCTTCACTTCGTTACCGGATTGCAAGCGGAACAGGGGGCTCGAGCGGCGGATGCGCAGGAGCTCGGCGAAGCGCGCCGTGGTGGTGCGCACATCGTCCGCCTGGGGTGCGAGGAGGGGGTCGGCCAGGAGCGGACCCATGATGCCCCAGTTGTCCTGGTTCTTCTCCGCCACGGGTAGGCCGTTGCCCCAGTTGGTGGTCTCGCCCGTCCAGTCGATGGCGTTGTACCAGTCGCCCGAGTTGAAGCTGTCCCGATCCATGGACTTGGAGCGGAGAAACTCCTGTCCGGCGTGAATGAAGGGAACCCCCTGGCCGAGCAAGACCAGCGAGCTGGCCAGGGTCTGCACGCGCACTCGTTCTTCCATGGGAATGACGCGGGGGAGTTTCAGCTGGTTCGCATCGAATAGCGTCTCGTTGTCATGCGCAGCCACGTAGCTGATGTTTTCAGCCGGAGCGGCCGTGTACGCGGCGGGGCTACCGTTGTAATCGACCTGGCTTCCCGGTCGTTCAACGCCGTCAGCCTGGACGAAACGAAAGTCCGCGAGGTCACCGGCCAGGCCCACCCGGATCCAGTCCGTCCATTGGGCCAGCGTGGCGTCACCGGGTCCATTGTCGCGGGTGAAATCACTCGGCTGGGTGCCAAGACCGTTAACGAAGCCCTGTGTCGACGGGTGACTGTCATAGAGTCCACCGCGGGCGCCGTCACGCAGCCGGTCGCTGAAGGTGCCGATACCCGTTCCCGCCAGCTGGCCCTGACGGGCCTGAATGAAACGCGCATCGTTGGCCACCTCGCCGAAGTTCCAGCCTTCACCGTAGAGAATGATGGACGCGCCATCCACGCCGTCCTTTTCCACGGTTAGGGCATTGAGGGCAGCGCGGAGTTTGAGCATGTTCTCGCGGCTGTGGTGCCCCATCAGGTCAAAGCGGAAGCCGTCCACCCGATAGTCGCGCGCCCACACCAGCACCGAGTCGATCATGAGCTTTTCCATCATGCGGTGCTCGGTTGCCGTGTTGGCGCAGCAGGTGCTGTTTTCTACGGCGCCGTCCGCATTCAGACGCTGGTAGTAGCCGGGGACGATCTGGTCGAGGACCGAACCCCGGGTCACACCCGCGGCGTGCGTGTGGTTGTAGACCACGTCCCGGATGACGCGCAGGCCGCTGCCCTTCAGTGCCTGCACCATCTCGCGAAACTCGAGGATGCGTGCCAGGCCGTCCGGGTCGGTGGCGTAGCTTCCCTCCGGGACCGTGTAGTGCCAGGGGTCGTAGCCCCAGTTGAAGCCATCGCGGTCGCGGCTTGCGTAAATGATGGCCTGCTGTTCCAGGCTGTCCGTGGGCAAGGCCGAGAGGAAACTGCGGTCGGGGGTGGCCTGGTCGGTACGGCGCTCCGGCACCGTGGCGATATCGAACACGGGCAGCAGGTGCACGTGGCTGAGTCCGGCGGCCGCGAGCCGGTTCAGGTGGCGCATGCCATGGGAATCCGCGTGTCGGAAGGCGCGGAAGGTGCCCCGCTCAACGGGTGGTACACGCTCATCGAGGATGCTGAAGTCCCGGACGTGGAGCTCGTAAATCGACGCGTCGGTGATGGCCTCGAAGGGCGGCTTTTCCAGTTCGTCCCAACCCGCCGGCGCCAGGTCAGCATCACCCAGGCGCAGTACCTGGCTTCGCGTGCTGTCCGCGGCAAGGCTGAGCGCGTAGGGGTCCGTGACCTGGTTCGTCTCAACGCGGCCCGTCGCCGGCGAAACCACCACAACCTCGTACAGGTAGTACTGGCGGTCCCAGGCCCGCCGACCCTCGAGCGACCAGGTGCCGTCTTCCGCGTCAAACGTCATGTCATGGCGCGTGGCTTTGCTGGCCGGATCGCTGTCTGCGAAGCGCAGCAGGGTGACGGACTGTGCGGTCGGCGCCCAGACCCGGAAATCAGGTCGGGCTCCGTCATAGGTCACGCCCAGTGGGCCCTCGGCCGGAAACAGCGTGTCGAGGATGCCTGGGAGCTGGAGCCCTGTGACTTCGACTGCCTGACCCGTCACATCGCTGGCGCTCACGAGCAATTGGCCACGCAAGGCGGAGCGGAGTGCTTCAGCTTCGAGGGCTGGTAGCTCCAGGGCGAGCGCATCACGCAGGTGCGGAAACTGCCGGGAGAGCGCATCCGGGAGACCGCCCGCTCGCACCGTCAATTCGATGGGGTCGCCACCCAGAACGCCCTCCGCGCTAACGGTCATGTCCGCTGACTGCGCCGCGTGCAGCCTGAAGGTCAATGCATCCCGGCTGTCTGGTGATGCCGCCTGGCCATCAAGCGCGCCTTCTGGCCAGGCAATGAGGGTCGGACTGAGCCAATGGGCGCGTGCGTGGGTGGGCGGGCTTTGGTCTGCCGGGACAAGGGAAACGGACAGGAGGCCCGAGAGGAGCAGTAAGAAAACCGGTGTGCTGCGGCGCATGGGGAAGGCTCGACAGGGAAACCGCGGAGCATACCCGCGGGTCAGCTGTCCGTCACCTCGATGCCCTTCCAGAACGCAACGCGACCCTTGATCTCCTGGGCGGCCTCGTAGGGTTCGGCATAGAACCAGGCCGCGTTGTCGTTACGCGCGCCCTGCACCTCGACATGGTAGTAGCCCGCCGTGCCCTTCCAGGGGCAGTGACTGCTGTGATCGCTGGCCACGAAGAGGTCGTGGTTGAGCGAAGCCTCGGGGAAATAGTGGTTGCCCTCGACGACCACCGTGTCGTCGGACTCGGCCAGGACGGCACCGTTCCAGCTGGCTTTCATGTTGGGGTACTCCTCACGGGTGATTGAACAGGTCGCTGTGTGGACCGGTTGTGCGCTGATCTTCAGTATTCGGCCGACATTTAAGCATCCTGATCGTGATGGCCCGTTGATTCCTTCACGGCCGATCTCGCAAAATGCGCGGGTGGTAAAGAAATTGCGCATCCCTCAGGGGACGGCGTTTCGCCCCAGGACAACTTTTAGGGCCTACCAGGAACAGGGAACGTTCATGATCAAGCATTCATTCGCACCGATGACAAACCGTTGCCAACGACACCGGCGACTCGCCTTGACCACCGCACTCGCATGCGCCCTGCCTCTGCTGGCGCTCGCGGCTGACCACAACGAGAGCGGCGATGGTGATCTCTCTGGTGATCCGTCCAACCCGACCGTTCTGTCTGTAGACGTCGGAAACAACGTCATCAGCGGTCAGGTGACCGACGATCCGCTGGACCGGGACATCTTTACGCTCCAGGTGCCCGCGGACACCGAAGTGGTGGCCAT
>JBCDHO010000343.1:0-3380 GCA_038749855.1 Pseudomonadota bacterium | reverse complement strand
TTCAGGCCGCCACGCAGCTTGTTGACGACGAGCGTTGCCAGGGCTTCACCTTCGATGTCCTCGGCGATGATCAGCAGGGGCTTGCCGGACTTGGCCACGCCTTCCAGCGTCGGCAGCAGGTCGCGGACGTTGCTGATCTTCTTGTCGTGTAGAAGGATGTACGGATCTTCCAGCTCGACGGACATGGTGTCCTGGTTGTTGATGAAGTAGGGCGACAGGTAGCCGCGGTCAAACTGCATGCCTTCCACGACGTCCAGCTCGTTCTCGAGGCCGGAACCGTCTTCCACGGTGATGACGCCTTCCTTGCCGACCTTCTCCATGGCTTCGGAGATGATGTCACCGATTTCAGAATCGGAGTTGGCAGAGATGGTGCCCACCTGGGCAATGGCGCTGGAGTCCGTGCACGGCGTGGACAGGCCCTGCAGGGTGCCAACGGCTTCCACAACGGCCTTGTCGATGCCGCGCTTCAGGTCCATGGGGTTCATGCCGGCGGCGACGGCCTTCAGGCCTTCGGTCAGCATGGACTGGGCCAGCACAGTGGCCGTGGTGGTGCCGTCACCGGCGATGTCGGAGGTCTTGGAAGCGACTTCCTTGACCATCTGCGCGCCCATGTTCTCGAACTTGTTGTCCAGCTCGATTTCCTTGGCGACGGAGACACCGTCCTTGGTGACGGTCGGGGCGCCGAAGCTCTTGTCGAGCACGACATTGCGGCCTTTCGGGCCAAGCGTGACCTTGACGGCATCCGCCAGGACGTTCACACCGCGCAGCATCTGGTTGCGGGCATCTTCGCCGAAACGTACGTCTTTTGCACTCATGATGAATTCCTCAGTAAAACTTTAATTGCGTGATCGGTCGGCGCTCAGCCTTCGATCACAGCCATGATGTCTTCTTCGCGCATGACGAGCAGTTCCTCGCCATCGACTTTGACTTCGGTACCGGAGTACTTGCCGAACAGCACCTTGTCGCCGGCGGCGATATCGAGGTCGCGCTTTTCACCGTTTTCAAGGATCTTGCCGTTGCCCACGGCCAGCACCTCGCCACGGATGGGCTTTTCGGTTGCCGAGTCGGGAATGACGATTCCGCCTGCGGACAGACGCTCTTCTTCCATGCGCTTGACGATCACGCGGTCATGAAGGGGACGAAGGTTCATAGGAAAAACTCCCTCAATAATAAACCTGGTTGATGGTTGTGATACCCGGTGGCCGGGTAGGTTTCCGTGCGCCGGCCCGGTCGTTCTCGCCGGTTTTAGCGCCTGAGCCTTCACATAGGGGTGCAAAAAATGAATTCAAGGGCGCGGAGAACCACGCCCTGCAAGGGCCAGGGGCCAAGCTGCTCCATTTTGTATGACATCAAGGTGTAACCATTTTGAATGCGCTGCGTATAGTTCACTGAGATGAGCAGGGAATACCAGCAATGGGTGAGGGCCTACCAGGACCAGGCGTGGTCGCTGGCGCGGTACCTGCTCAAGGATGCGAGCGAGGCGGAAGACGCCACGCAGGAAGCCTTTATCAAGCTCTGGAACCATCGCGAGCAGGTGGACCCGGAGCGGGTCAGGCCCTGGCTGATGAAGGTGACGCGCAACGGCTGTCTCGATCGGCTCAGGCGGCGCAAGCCGCAGGAAGCGCTCAACGATGAGCAGGCCGTGGAAGAGCACGGCCCCATGGCCGGCGCGCAACAGGGCGAGCTGGGCCGGATCCTGCAGCGCTCCATCGACGGGCTCCGCGAGCCCTACAAGACACTGGTGGTGCTGCGGGATATCCAGCAGCACAGCTACGAAGAGGTGGCAAACGCCACCGAGCTTACGCTCTCGCAGGTCAAGGTGTACCTGCACCGGGCAAGAAAGCAGCTGCGGGAGCAGCTGACCGAGGTAAGACCATGAGTAAAGACGGACGATACGACGAGCAACTCGAAGGACGCTCCCATGACCCCTCCAAGGAGTCACATGCACAAGGGCAGCGCCCGAATATGGCCGAGTGGGAAGCACAGGTGAACGCGCTGCTCGACGGTGAGTTGGACGAGACCCAGGCCGACGCGCTCAAAGCGCAGGCTGAGGACGACCAAACGCTGGCCCGGGCCATTATCGAGGCCTACCAGCTGCAGCAGCTCATGAGTGCACTGCCCGTAGAACGGGCCCCGGACAGCCTGCGCGAAAAGCTGCGGCGCATCCCGGCGGAGCAGGCGTCACTCGCCCTGGCGACTGAGCGCCAGGGCGCCCGGAGCGCGAGTACCGAGGGCCGGCGCGGTGCCAGCGGTGGTGGAACGCTGAGCCGCTGGTTCTCCTTCGAGCCGCGCTGGGCCATGGCCCTGGCTGCAGTGCCACTGGTGATTGCCATTGGCACGCAGCTGACCGGGCCGAAGGCGCCGTCCGAGGCCGAGCTGGCGCAGGCGCGCCAGGACCTGGCCCTGGCGTTCTCCTACCTGCAAAGAGCGAGCACGGTGACCGGGCGGGAAATCGAACAATCCATTGGTACGGGCATGACTGAGCCGGTGACGGAAAACACGGTCCGAACCCTAACCGAACAATTTGACTTGAACGAGGAGCAAGAAACATGAACAAGCTGATGAAGCACTGTGCGATCGCCACGATGGCCCTGCTGCTGGCCCTGCCGGCCCTGGCGCAGGAAGACGAACTCAAGTCCATGCCGGGCTACGTGGACTTCGGCACCCTGGACGCGGTCTACGGCGAACCGAAGGTGCGCGTGAACATCGGCGGCTTCCTGCTCAGCTTCATGTCGCAGGCGGCCAAGGAAGACCCGGATGCCGCGGCGCTCATGGAAGGGCTCGAGGGCGTTCGCATCAACATCTACTCCACGGAAGGTGAGATCGCACCGGCCATGGACCAGCTCCAGGACGTCAAGGACATGCTTTCCGATCAGAACTGGGAGCCCATCGTTCAGGTGAACGAGGACGACGAGAACGTGCAGATCTTCATGAAGGCCGACGGCGAGGGCATGCAGGGCCTGACGGTCATGGTGGTCAATGCCGAAGAGGCCGTGTTCCTGAACATTCTCGGGTCCATCGACCCCGATCAGATCGGCGCTGTCATGGACCAGTTCGACGTCGACATGGACATTGATTAATGAGCAGAGCGATTCGAAGGGTACTGCGGCCCGTCCTGGTGGCGGGCCTCGCCCTGGCGCTGGTCGGCTGCGGCATCACGGCCCCCAGAAGCAACGCCGGTTACGCAGACCTTGACTCACTCGGCATGTTTGATACGGACCTCACCATGAGTCTGTCCCTGGGCCCCACGGTCTTGCGCTTCGCCGCCCGGTACACGGACGACGACCCCGAGACCCAGGCGCTGCTGCGCAGCCTCGATGGCGTGCGTGTCCGCATCTACGAGATCGACGGTGACGCCGACCGGGTCGCCGGGCGCGTCG
>JBCDHO010000342.1:0-3393 GCA_038749855.1 Pseudomonadota bacterium | reverse complement strand
GGAGCGTGAAGACCTGCGCAGCCTGGAGCATTTCGTGGTGCGCACGCCGGACGGCGAGGAAGTGCCGCTCATGGACGTGGTGGAGGTGCGCCAGGACCGGGCCTTCCGCTCCGTCGACCGCCGTGATGGGCGCCGCGTGCTCACGGTCAGCACCGACGTGGAACCCAAGAGCGCCGCGGGTCGCGTACTCGATGTTGTCAAAGGCGAGGTGCTGCCCCAGCTGCGCGCCGATTACCCGGGCCTGACCTGGACCTTCCAGGGCAACCAGGCGGAGATCCGCGAATCCACGGCCTCACTGTACGGCGGCTTCGCGCTGGCCCTGTTTGCCATCTTTGCCCTGCTGGCCATTGCCTTCAGCAGCTACCTGCAGCCGCTGATCGTGATGATGTCGATTCCCTTCGGCGTGGTGGGCGCCGTGCTCGGCCACATCATCCTTGGCCACGACCTGTCCCTGGTCAGCATGATGGGCGTGGTGGCGGTGTCCGGCGTGGTGGTGAATGGCGCGCTGATCATGGTGCACTTTGCCAACGGCAAGCGCGGTGAGCTCAGCGCCTATGACGCCATCCTCGAAGCCGGCACGCGCCGTTTCCGTCCCATCGTGCTGACCACGCTGACCACCTTTGGCGGCGTGGCGCCGATCATTCTCGAAACCTCGCTCCAGGCCTATCACCTGGTGCCCATGGCGATCTCCCTGGGCTTCGGCATCGTATTCTCGACGTCGATCACGCTGCTGCTGGTGCCTTGCCTGTACCTGGCGCTGGAGGATTTGAAACAGTTGGTTTCAGGGGACAGCAGTGCTTCCGACAAGGACATCGATACAGAAGGGCGAAGCACCGCACAGCTGTGAACGGCATTTTGTGGCGGACTCTGGTCCAACAAACCGTTAACCACTCCAGGTAAGCCCGATCCGGGGCTTGCCCCTGAAACGACCCCGATGCGCGTTCATCCGGATGCAGGATGGCGGATTGATGGCTATGTTGAAGTGGGGTTGGACAGTGTCCTTGCTGTCCGCTGGCACGGGAGGCGTACAAGTGGATCAGAATTCGAGTTTTGAAGCTCGGGCCTGCGGTTTCCGATACCGGCGGTGGGCTCGTGTCCGGCGACCGCTGAGCCCGTTTCTGGCCGGCGGGTTGATGCTTCTTTCCACGCTGGACGTGGGCGCGAACGATGCGCTGCAGGCCGCCCAGACGCTGGTCGACCGGGTGTCCGAAGTCATGACCCTACTCGGTACGACCCTGGATCTCGAGCGCGTCGACCAGGATGCCCTGCTCGATGGCCAGGACTATGATCCCGAGCTGCTCTTTGAGTTTGTTCGTGAGCAGATCCGCTTTGAGGCCTACGCCGGCGCGCTTCGTGGCGCCGAAGGCACGCTGGTGAGCCAGGCTGGCAATGCCCTGGACCAGGCCTTGCTGCTGGCCACCTTACTCAATGAAGCCGGACTGGAAGCGCGCATCGTGCGTGGACAATTGGGTGAGGTGGAGGCAGTCAGCCTGGTCGGACAGCTCCGCGAACCCCGAGTGGCAGACAGTCTTGCCCTGGATGACCCTTCCCGCTGGAATTCGTTGAACGCGGAACTCGCCGCCCTTAACCCCGGTCAGGGGGCGCAAACACTGCCACCCGTGTCGCAAATGCGCTTCTACCGCAGGGTGATGAGCACGAACGAACTGCTGCAAGCAGAGTTACGTTCGGCGGGTCATCAGCTTGCCCCCTACGAGGCAAGCTCGCTGGTCGAAACAACGCGCGACTACTTCTGGGTGGAAATGCGTGAAACGGCCGCAGGGCCGTGGCAGGCCTTGCACCCGGCATTCCGTCGCGCGTCGGCGCCGTCGCCCGCGCCCAAAGTACTCGAGATTTTTACCGATTCGCTGCCGGAGTCGCTTCAGCACCGGCTGCGCGTGGAGGTGTTTATTGACCAGCGGGTTGGGAGTGAGACCCGATCCGTTCGGGTGGCCGGCCCCTGGGAACGGCCCGTATCGAACCTGCACGGGGAAGTCCTCAGCTTCTACAACCAGCCCAATACGCTGGACGGAGCAGTAGGCGCCAACGAGCTGGATGAAGCGCTTTCCGGGGCCAATCTCTTCGTCCCCATGCTCCACGGCGCGCCCGGTACGGCCTTTGACTTGCTTGGCCAGACGATCGATATCGACAGCCTTGCGATGGACAGATTCGGTGCGAGTGCGGTCATCCAGACCGTTGGGGGCAAAGCCGCCAACGCCGCCGGCGCCCTCCAGGGGCTCGGCGCCGGGGAGGATGCGGTTGAGGGTCCCCTGCTGCGACTGACCGGCCAATGGATGGTTTTCACGCTCGTGGCGCCTGGCGGCGAAGAGCGGAGTTTTCGCCGGGATCTCCTGCCGCCAGACAGCACGCTGACCGAAGACGGGGCCCTTCGCAAGGCGCTCGCCGTGCGTCACGATTACCTGGCGGCGGCTGGTCGATTCTCGGAGACCTTCGCCGCGGCCAAGCTCTACGAGCGCTACGCCGACGTAGCGCCCGCCTGGAAACAGCTCAACACCGTGCTGTTCCGGGATGCCGACCGCATCGCAAACCCGGAGCGACTCGACCCTTCCCTGCTGCCGTTCCTGGCGCTAATCAGGGGGTTCGACAGCGGTGAGCGGTTTCTCGAACTCGGCCCGAGCTATCGGCCGTCGCCGACGCTGGTCATTCTCCACAGTGGCATGAGTGCGGCGGGCAACGCCCATCGGGGCGTCGACATCGTCACGAACGATCGGGTGGTGCTGACCGATGCCGGCCCGATTCTCCGGGATCCAATGGCAGCCCTGAAGCTCGGCGTCTGGGAAACCGCCATGGAGACGCTCGTCTATCCGGAGTGGTCTCCTGATGATCGGAGGACCAACACCTTTGCGGTTTTTGAGGTGGCGGAGGCCCAGGCGATCGACCTCGAGCTCGTGGAGCGGGTTGGGGACACGTCTTCCCAGTCGTTTAGTGGAAGCGAAGGACCGTCACGTTTGGCAGAAGATCTGGAAGCCGGCTACATCGCGTTGCTCCCGGGCCGTGAGCCTGAAGGACTCGCGATGAATGGCTGGTGGCGGATCGATCCGGTGACGGGACAAACCCTGGGCAAGCTCGCCGATGGCCGCGGCTCCGAATTGAAGGAATACCTCATTTCCACCCTGGAGATGGCCGTGGGCACCGCGTTCGCCCTCAGCAAATACCTTGCTTGTGACCAATACGCCAACGACCCGGAGCTAAAGGCCTGCTGTCTCATCGAGGCCCATTTCGGCAACGTCGGTGGTAATGCCTTCGGAGGCGCCCTGGGCGCGGCGTTTGGCGGCTCGGTGGCGGGCCTTTGCGAGACTGGGGGCATTCTCGCCGGCCAGATCAAATCCACGTTCGGAGAGGAGGAACCGTTTCAGTGTCGGATCTTTGACGATC
>JBCDHO010000341.1:0-3404 GCA_038749855.1 Pseudomonadota bacterium | reverse complement strand
GATGCACACATCGTACCAGAAAAAAACCCAGCAAGAACAGGGCGCTGTGGATTTGCGATGCCGCGGGGGTGACGAAAGACGTCACATTGCGCCGCTGATCACGTCATTGCAGGACTCGAGGTGGCAGTCAACGATGGCTTTGCTCGATGACCTCATGCCCGACGGCGACCGCATTGTCATCGACGGCCAACCCTATTGGCTCAACCGTATTCCCAGTTGCTTGCTCGACTGGTCGCTGGTTTACGGAACGCCGTCTGGTTGACGCTGGCACCCTTTCGGCTGGCCATCGCTGCGCGCCCATTGGTGCAGTTGCTCAGGCGGCCCGGCGGTCGTCCTGTTCAGGGACTGAAGCCGTGTCCGGGACGGCATGCAGTGAACTGGGCTCAGCCAGCGGGCGATCGAAGGCGAGCTGCGCTTCCGTGCCGTCGATCAGCGCGTTGGCCAGCTCGTGGTTGCGGTCCCGGTGGCCCGCCTCGTCGGCGCGCACGGCAATGACCACGTCGCGCAGCGTGGCGCTTTCGCCGAGCTTCCAGTAATCGATGGCGATTTGCGGTGCCGGCACATTGGGCAGCTTGCCCGCGTCGATCTCGGCCAGGTAGTTGGTGTAACTCACGACCGCCTCTTCCTCGAAATAGCCGACGACACGGTGGGCTGTTGCCGGGGAAAGCAGATAGACCATGAAGTACACGCCGAAGAAGATGGCCTGGGCGATCATAACCAGCAGGCGCTCGAAGAGCGTTGGGTTGGCGATCTCCACGAAGGTCATCAGGTGCATGCGCTCGTTTTCAGCCTCGTCGAGCAGCTCCCGCACCCAGCCGTGGTCGTCGCGCAGGTAGCGCAGGGACTTCAGGTGCTGAAGCATGCCGCCGACCATGCCCGGAACGGCCGCGACGGTCTCCAGCACAACGGCGCGATGACCATAGCGCTCGCGAAAAAACCGGTCGGCGAAAAACCGCAGCATCTTGACGAAGGCGAAGGCAACCCGGTCTCTCAGCGTCATGGCTTCGTGTCGCGTTGTGTGCATAGACATGGTGAACCGTTTCTGGTGGCGAATCGTTCGCTTTGTTGCGCTCCAGCGCGCAGGCAAGTGTTCTTCCTACCTCTTATAAAATCTGTGGTGCAGCGCGTCCTTTCAAGTCCGTACCCATCGGCTTTTCATAAGCGAGTGTTCGGTAAAAGCGATCCATAACAGGGTGCCCGGGAAAGCGAAGGCGCAGCGGTGTTCGTGTCATTCGTCCTGATTCGTCGGGTCTTTTTCGAGCATTTGTTACGATCTCCCGCCCATGATCCTTAAGCCCACTCAATGCCGTCGATGAATCTGACTCATCTGCGAAACGCCGTCGAGGCTGATCCCGATAATCGCGACCGGCTTCGTGACCTGGCCTCGGCCCAGTTCGAGGCCGGCCAAATTGCCGAGTGTCTGACGACCTACAATCGGCTCATTGCCCTGGGCAAGGTGTCTGCTGACTGCTGGCTGGAGATCGGCAACGCCCTGAAGCAGTGCGGTGAGCATGCGCAAGCGGTTTTGGCCTTTCGTGAAAGCCTGACGATTCATCAGTCGCCCGAAGCCCATCATCAGCTGGGGCAGTCACTGTTCGCCCTGGGCCAGGTCGATGAGGCGGTCAGTCATTTACACCAGGCGGTCCAGAGTGGCGGAGCCTTGGGTTCACGGGCTGCGCTGGCCACCATGATCCCTGGCGCGCCCGGAGCCAGTCATGCTGAGATCCTCGCAGCCCGTCGGGAGTTCGCTGACGCGCTGGCCGAAACGGACATGAGCATCACGCCACGGGCTTTTCGGCCCCGGGCGCCGCTCCAGGGACGCCCCATCCGCGTTGGCTATGTCTCGTCCTGGTTTGCTGCCCAAAACTACATGAAGCCGGTCTGGGCGCTGATTAATCGGCACGACCGCTCACGGTTTGAAGTGCACCTGTTTTCAGATACGCCGGAGGGCCGCCCTCTGGAGGGCTACGAGCCTCAGGCGGATGACCGCTTGCACTATACTGCCGGCCTCAGCAATCAGGCTCTCGCGGATCAGATTGAAGACGCCAGCGTCGACGTCCTGATTGATCTCAATGCATACAGCACGGTCGATCGCCTCGGGCTGTTTACTGCGCCACCGGCGCCGGTCTGTGTCGGCTGGTTCAATCACTTTGCAACATCTGGGCTTCCCGGAATCCACTACCTGCTGGGCGACGAGGAAGTCATTAATGCCGAAGAGGAACGTTGCTACCGTGAGAAGATCGTGAGCTTGCCCGTGAGCTACCTCAGTTTCTCGGTCACTCATCGAACACCCCCGGTCAGCGACCCGCCCTGCCTTAGGAACGGCTACCTCACGTTCGGTAGCCTGGTGGCCCAGTACAAGCTGACGCCCGCAGTGATTGCTACGTGGTGTGAGATTCTGACGGAGACCGTGGACAGTCGTCTTCTGCTGGCAAACCGAGCGCTGAATTCTTCCGTTAACCGGGAGTGGCTTTATGAGCAATTTGTTCAGCGCGGTGTTGCGGCAGAGCGCATCGAGTTGCGCGGAGGCGCGGAACACTACCGCTACCTGCAAAACTACGACGACATCGATATTGCCCTGGATGCCTTTCCCTACAACGGTGGTACCACAACCATGGAGGCCGTGTGGCAAGGCGTTCCAGTCCTGACCTTTGACGCGGGACGCTGGGCCGGGAGAACCAGTCAGACCTTATTAACACGCACGCACCTTGCTCGTTTTGCCGTGGAAGATCGAACCACGATGGTGCGCCTGGCGGTTGATCTGGCGGGCGATCCGGGTACGCCGACGATGCTCACCACCCTGAGAAAAGAAACCCGTACTCAATTGGAAAGGTCTTCGGTCTGCGACACCACCGCCCTGGCGCGCGCCATGGAAGCGACGCTGGAGGCGTTGGCGCATGCCGGACCGCCCAGAACGGACCACAAACCTCGGAGAGCCAGGTGACGGCTCACCGGTGAGGCGACCCGCGCGGCACTGCTCACAGCGAGCGGAAGTTCAGCCGGTCGCGGGTACGCCCACCTCACGCGCCTGCGGCGATCGGTAGGCCGTCAATAGCCAGGTGCCGATCCCCAATACGAAGAGCGAGTAAAAATCAATCAGGGGCCAGAACGGCACCCAGTTCGAAAAGTCCTGAGCCCAGGCGGGCTCGAGTACCCAGTTCAGTACGGGCATGCCCCAGACGTTCCCTGAAACGGCGAGCACCAGCCCCACACCGATGACTGCCATGCCCGCCATCCGCGCATAGGTGGGAACATGGGCCTGGTCGGACGCCTTAAGCGCCCTCTGTGTTCGCGTTTTCCCCCAGGCCGCGATACGCAGTGCGAAAGCGGACCAGGCAGTCACGTAAAAGACGTAGTCATGCAGTTCCGGATCACCGTAGTAGAACAGGGCGTACCAGTACACG
>JBCDHO010000340.1:0-3441 GCA_038749855.1 Pseudomonadota bacterium | reverse complement strand
CGACGGTAAGCCACGGGTGCTGGACTTACGGACACTGCTGAAACAGTGGCTGAAGTTTCGCACCGCGACCGTCACTCGTCGCCTTGAGTTCCGACTCGACCAGGTGGTGGACCGGCTTCATATCCTCGAGGGGCTTCTGGTTGCCTACCTCAATATCGACGAGGTCATTCACATCATCCGCACCGAGGACGAGCCCAAGCCGGTCCTGATGGAGCGCTTCTCCATCACTGCGACCCAGGCCGAAGCCATCCTCGAACTTAAGCTGCGCAACCTCGCGAAGCTCGAGGAGATGAAAATACGCGGTGAGCAGGAAAAGCTCGAAGCAGAGCGCGAGGAGCTGGAAACCATTCTCGGCTCCAGGGCACGCATGAAAACGCTGATCAAGAAGGAGCTGACGGCCGATGCGGAGCAGTTCGGCGATGACCGCCGTTCCCGGCTGGTCGAGCGCGAAGCCGCCCAGGCCCTGAAAGAAGAAGACCTCATGACCTCCGAGCCCTGCACGATCGTGCTCTCGCAGGCCGGCTGGGTACGCGCTGCCAAGGGCCATGAGATCGACGCGAGCACGCTGAACTTCAAGGCGGGCGATGAGTACGGCCACTCGGCACGCGGGCGCAGTAACCAGCAGGCCGTGTTTCTCGACTCCGTGGGTCGTGCCTACGCCCTGCCCGCACACACACTGCCCTCGGCCCGCAGCCTCGGTGAGCCACTCACGAGCCGTTTTAACCTGGCCGATGGCGCACGCTTTCTCTATGCCCTCTCGGGCCCGGCCGAGCAGCGCATCCTGCTGGCGTCGAGCTTCGGCTACGGTTTCGTCACTCAGATGGAAAACCTGCACAGCCGCATGAAGGCCGGCAAGGCCATGCTGACCGTGCGCGACGGCGCAGAGCCCGTCATGCCCGCGGTGATCCATTCGCCGGACGTGGACACGATCATCTGCGCCACGTCAGACGGCTACCTGCTGGGCTTCCCGCTGGATGAGTTGCCCGAACTCGCGAAGGGCAAAGGCAACAAGATGATCCAGATACCCCCCAAACGCCTGAAGGCCGGCGAGGAGCGCATGGTCGGGATGGCGGTCAAGGCGCCCGGAGAAGAAATCCTGGTCTGGGCCGGCGGGCACTACCTGCGCATGGGTGACAAGGACCTCGAGCATTTCCGCTTTGAGCGCGCCAAGCGCGGACGGAAACTGCCCAAGGGCTACCAGAACGTCACCCGAATCGAGCGCGCGGGCGAATAGCCTCAGAACCGGCGTCGAACCGCCAGCAGGCCAAAGATGACCAGCAGCGTAATCAAACCCGCCTGGCCGAGCGCACCGACGCCGGGCACGGGCTGAGGCGGCGGACGCGGCGTGACCGGGGGCTGCACCGGTGGCATGGGCGGGTTGTCGCCCACCTGCACCGTGATGTCGACGGCCGAAACCACCCGCTGCGAGGCCGTGTCCGTCACCGTCAGGGAAAACTCGTAGCTGCCATCGGCATCAAAATCGAAAGTGTCACCGCAAAAGAAGCCAAACGACGGATTCTGGGACGACTGGGCAAGAATCGTATTCGCGGGCGCGGCCGCTCCGGAATCCAGCGCAGGACCGTTGACCTCACCGACCAGCGGGTCGCAGTCGAGCTGGATGATCGTGCTCGTTTCGCCGAGGTTTAAGGGCGCAACGTTCGTACCGTTCGGAAAGGGGTTGACGAAATCAATGTGCCAGTCGACATTCCAGTCCGAGCCGGGGGCCACCCGGTACAGCCCGGAACCGGCTTCCGGCGTGATGGTGCCCTGAAAGCGTTCGCTGGCGCGCAGGCCCAGCTGAACCCCTGGCGTATCACACAGGCGAAAGTCGCCGTTGACCTGGCCCGAACCACCAATGGGGAAGACACCGTTGCCTGCGTCCTCGGCAGTGTTGCTGTCCCAGACACTGGCGTCACCAGTAGTCACCGCACTGGGGCAACTCTGGGCCTGGGCCAATGGGGAGACGGCGAGCAAGGCCAGCGAGGCGAGAAATGAAAGTCTGTTCACGTGCACTCCTTTTTCTTTTGAACACAGCAGCCAAGGTGCCTGGCTCAGGAGTTTAACGAAGACCACGCTCATGTCAACGTGAAGAACAAACCACAAACTATTGAATAACAGCGACTATCTCAGGAATTAATTTGTTGCCTCTAGCTGTTGCCGTTAGCAGACCCCTGGCCTATTGCCCCGCGTCATAGTCACTGCCGAGGCGACTGGCGACCTGCACGAGGATGCGTTCGAGCACCGAAAGCTCGAGCCGCTCCTCCCAGACGCGCTGGGCCAGGCCGGGCCGGTCTGTGATGATGCCGTCCACGCCCTTGCCGATCATGGCGGACATGCCGGCCGGGTCATTAACGGTCCACGTAAAGACCCCCTTGCCGCGGCCCTGGGCGCGGTCTACGAAGGCCCGGGACGCGAAGCGCGCGTTGATGGCAAAGAAGTCCACGTCCAGTCGCGTGATATCTCCGACGGCAACACTGGACAGTAGACCGACCGTCCAGTCTGGCCGTAACCCTTTCATGGCACGGACGCCCGGCAGGCTCAGCGACATCAGGACCACCTCGTCGGCCATCCCGTACCGATCAATCAGCTCGGCAACCCGTTCCTCGAGTCGCTCCTCCTGTCCGTAGTACTTCAGCTCGATGTTGAGTTTGACGCGGCCCCGGGCGAGCTCCAGCACCTCCTCAAACAGCGGCAGGCGCTGGTCCGAGAAACGGGAATCCTTGAAGCTGCCAATATCCACGGCCCGCAACTCCTCGAAGGGCGCATCGAAAATCCGCAGGGGTGAACCGGCCACCTTCATGAGATCGCGGTCGTGGGCCACCAGCACGCGACCATCGTGTGTTTCCTGGACGTCGATCTCTACCCAGTCCGCACCCTGACGGATCGCTTCCTCGATCGCGGCCATCGTATTTTCCGGTGCATCCCAGGATGCGCCGCGGTGGGCCATAATGTCCGGCCGGTCATCGTTGCGGAATCCGTCCAGCTGGCGACTGAGCACGAACGCCTCGAGGACCAGGACCACGGCAACGAGACCCAGGATTATCGCCATGGGACGCCCCACGGCATCACCGGCATCCAGGGCCGCAAGCCGGGCCTTGTTCGCCTCGTCCGGTGCCGGCGCCCAACGCCGCCAGGCGGCCCGCACCGCGAGCGCGAAGCTGACGCTGGCGAACAGCCCAATGAAGAGGTTCGTGATCGACCAGAGGGCGATCGTAGCGCCCGCGATCCAGGCCACGGCCTGCAAAGTTCCCGCAGCGAGATCGATCACCAGGCCCGTGCTGAACTGCAATAGCGCGCCGGAAACGGCAAACAGCGCGGCGAACGCCAGTCCCCACAAGAGCAGGAAACGCATCACTGAGCCGCGACGACCCGCCAGCCGGGCCTTGCTCTCCTGAAGCGCCTGCCCGGCCGGGATGCCGCCCAGCAAAAACAGGGGCAGGG
>JBCDHO010000339.1:0-3448 GCA_038749855.1 Pseudomonadota bacterium | reverse complement strand
GGTTTTGAAGCCCCTTGCGCCGGGGGGCACTGTGCTACACTTCCGGGCCTTCAACGCGGCGCCGCCCGGCGTCACGAACAGCAGAGGAACTGGGGGCGCGGCCGCGTCCGGACGGAGAAATTTAATGGCAAGAGGCATCAACAAGGTCATCCTGGTCGGCAACCTGGGCGCAGATCCGGAGACGCGATACACGGCCAGTGGTTCGGCAGTCACCAACATCAGCCTGGCAACCACGGACAGCTGGCGCGACAAGGCCAGCGGCGAACAGCAGGAAAAGACCGAGTGGCACCGCGTGGTGTTCTTTAACCGCCTTGCAGAGATTGCCGGTGAGTACTTACGAAAAGGCCGGCAGGTTTATGTCGAGGGCCGGCTTCAGACCAGAAAGTGGCAGGACCAGAGCGGACAGGACCGTTACACAACGGAGATCGTCGGTAACGAAATGCAGATGCTGGGTGGCCGCGACGAGGGAATGGGCGCGCCCGCGTCCCAGCAGCAGGGTGGATTCCGGCCCCAGGGCGGACAGTCCGGGGGGCAGGGCGGCGGTGGCAGACCGCAGGCGGTGGCGGAGCCACAGGGCGCGCCGGAATTCGAGGATGACGACATCCCGTTCTGAGCGCCGCACGCCTGAATTCCCCCATGCGCATTCTCCTGAGCGGGGCCGACGGACAGCTCGGTCGCGAAGCCAACAGCATGCTCGCCTCACGGGGCGAGCTTCTATGCACGACGCTTGAGGGTGTCGATGGCAGCGAGGCACTGGACCTTGCGGACGATTCAGCGCTGCATGATTTGCTTCAGCGCTTCAGACCCGACCTCATTTTTAATGCGGCCGCCTACACAGCCGTGGACCGTGCCGAAGAAGAGCGGGACCTGGCCCATGCCATCAACGGTGAGGCGCCGGGCCACATGGCAAGGTGGGCTGCTCAAGCGGGTGCTGGCCTGGTCCACTTTTCCACGGACTACGTGTTCGATGGACGCAAGGGCGCACCCTACCGCGAGGCAGACTCCGTCGCCCCCATCAACGTTTATGGGGAAAGCAAGCTGGCCGGCGAGCGCGCTGTTCAGGCGAGCGGCTGTCGCCACGTCATCCTGCGGACCTCCTGGGTCTATGCCAGCCACGGCGCCAATTTCGTGTTGAAAATGCTCGAGCTGGGGCGCAACCGTGATTCCCTCAACGTGGTCAGCGATCAGGTTGGGCGACCTACCTGGGCTGCCAATCTGGCACGCTATGCCATGGCGGCGGTGGATGCGGGACTGCTGGATGAGGCTGAGCTTTCGCTGCTGCATGCCTCCGATGCGGGCGCCATGAGCTGGTTCGAGTTTGCCCACCTGATTTTCGACACGGCGCTGGCACAGAACTTAATCGAGACGGCACCGACCTTACATGAGGTCGGGTCCGACGCCTTTCCAACGCCCGCCAGGCGCCCTGCTTCTTCGGTGCTGGGGACCGGCTTGCTGCGGGAGCGCGTCGGCATCGATCCGACGCCCGTTAAGGATTCCCTGGCTGCCTGCCTTGGCCAGCTCAATACGCTTCGAGTGGTCGCATGAACAATCATTCCACGTCGCCGATTATCCCCGTGGTGCTTTCAGGAGGCGCTGGTACGCGCTTGTGGCCTGTTTCCCGGCGTGCGCATCCCAAGCCGTTCATGCAGCTTGCGGACGGCGACACGCTGGCAGAGAAAACCTGGCGCAGGGCGGCGCGTATCGCCGGCGAGGGACCGATCCTCACGGTCACGAGCCGTGACTATTATTTCTACACGCGCGATCTCTACCAGAAGCTTGGCGCTGAAGACCAGCGGGCCCGTTTCCTGCTTGAACCCATGGGCCGGAATACGGCCCCGGCCATCGGCCTCGCTGCGCTGGCACTCCAGGCCGAGTTTGGGGATGACGCCGTGATGCTGGTCATGCCCGCCGATCACCTGATTGCTGACCAGGAACGCTTCGAGGCGGCCGTGGCCCGGGCGCGACGCCTGGCAGGGCAGGGCTATCTCGTCACCTTCGGCATGTATCCCACTCACCCGGAAACCGGTTTTGGCTACATCCGGCAGGGTGAGGCCCTGGGTGATGACACCGGGTTCGAAGTGGCCGCCTTCGTGGAAAAGCCGGACCTCGAAACGGCCAGGTCCTATCTTGCGTCGGGCGAGTACCACTGGAACTCGGGCATGTTCTGCTTCACGGCGGGTGCCTTGCTGGCTGCGCTTCAGGCTCATGCGCCGGATGTGCTCGAGGGAATCCATGCGGTTTTCGATGGTCTGGATACGGACATGAACCCGCTGGAAGTGCCCGCCGAGACCTTTGCCGAGTGTCCGTCGATTTCCATTGACTACGCGGTCATGGAGCGGGCCAGCAATACGGCCGTCGTTGTGGCCGATTTCGGCTGGAGCGACATCGGTTCCTGGAAGGCCATTGCGGAACTCTACGAATCGGACGATGCGGGAAACCGCATTCGTGGCAAGGCGGTGCTCGTGGGCTCACGCGACTGCTTCGTGCAGAGCGAAGAGCGCCTCGTCGCCGCCGTTGGCCTCGATAATGTTGTTGTCGTCGACACGGGTGATGCCGTGCTGGTCGCCAACCGGGACCAGGCCCAGGATGTCGGCCAGGTGGTGAGCCAGCTGCATGAGCTGGAACACGAATCGGCCATCTTCCACACCACGGTGCACCGTCCCTGGGGGAGTTTCTCTGTGCTTGAGGATGCGGATGACTGCAAGGTCAAGCGCCTGGTCGTAAAGCCGGGGCAAGTGCTCTCCCTGCAGCGTCATCAGCGCCGCGCAGAGCACTGGACCGTGGTGCGCGGTACGGCGAAGGTTCGGATCGGCGATGAAGAAATCCTGCTGGAAGAAAACCAATCCACCTATATCCCCGTGAACACGCTCCATCGCCTGGAGAACCCGGGTACGGAGGATATCCACCTTATCGAGGTGCAGACCGGGGATTATTTCGGCGAGGACGACATTGAGCGCTTTGAGGATATCTACGGCCGGAGCTGATCGAAGTCGCAGATCCAAGCCGCTGATCCCAGTCGCTGATCCCAGTCGCTGATCCCCGGCGCTGATCCAACTTCGCGTCACCGCGGTCTGCAGATCGTTCGCAAAAAAAAGCGCCGAAAACTCGGCGCTTTTTTCTTTTCTGACCCCGCTGTGGTCAACCCCAGCCCTGTGTCTCAGCGGTGTCGTGTGTTAATCAGGGTCGATTGGGCTCAGTTCACCCGGTGCTTCGGTTTCTTGCCCGCTGCGTCGGAATCATTGGCTGCCTCACCCCTGAACGACTCGAGTTCCTGTCGAAGCAGCAAGAAGAGTGCGAGCCAACTCGATTGAAACAGCGGCTTGGGGGGTGCGACGCCCCGGCTTCCGCCATCACTGTTGATGCTCATTGTCATGGTCCTCGTGGTCACGTCTGACCTTCCTCCTCGTGCTCTCGCCTACCATTAGACGTCTGAGCTCATAAATAGTTG
>JBCDHO010000338.1:0-3474 GCA_038749855.1 Pseudomonadota bacterium | reverse complement strand
GCCCGCGAGCCGGGCTTCCATGGCCTCCCAGGACAGGTCCGGCATCACGTGTATGTCGAGCGTGACAAAACGTTCCAGGCGCTCGCGCGCCTCACTGCTGAGGGGCATCTGGCGGACCGCTTCGACGTTCTTGATCAGGTCGACGCCGTAGAGCGAGAGACCCTTGATGAGTACGTCCCTGCCAAAGGTCTCCTCGTCGAAGAACATGGCAACCTCGCCAAAACCTTCTTCGCCGTAGTTGAACTTCGTCTTGGCCTTGAGCGCCTCAATGTCGATGCCGAGGCGCTTCAGCATGGCGTTGGCGTTGTCTGACCAGCTTGTGTATTCCAGGTTGTGAACACCGCCAATGGCCAGGTGCATCGCCCCATCGTGATGGTACTCATTGCGCTTGGCGTGGCCGCCGAAATCGTCGTGGTTCTCGAGAATAAGAATGCGCGCGTCCTGGCCAAAGCGGTCCTGGTAGTAGAGCGCTGTGGACAGGCCGCTGATACCGCCACCAACTACGACCAGATCGTATTCCTCACCCGTAGGCTCGGCCGCGTCGAAGGACCTGCCCTCGAGCGCCAGGGCGTGCGGCACTTCAAAGGTGCCCGCATGGGATCCGCGCAAACCGGTTTTTGTCGGTGGGTAGTAGCGAGCGGCCGCGGGGGCGCGCTCCACCTGGCCCATAACACCCTGCGGCGCCGTTAAGCCGAGGGCGACAAGGGTACTGTCGTGCAGAAAGTCGCGCCGGGTGATTTTCCGGCCCATCCCCAGTTCGCGGTCACGCTTCTTCACCGCCGTGCTGGCGCCATAGCGACGTCAGGCAAGATCCGGTTGCTGCGGGGCAGGCTCAAGCGACCTCCGCCACCCAGGACTGGGTCAGGTCCAGGCACCGCCAGGCCTTCTCGACCAGTTCGTCCACCTGTGCGCGGGTGATCACCAGCGGCGGGGCGATGATCATGGAATCGCCTACGGCGCGCATAACCAGGCCATTCTCGAAACAGAAGTTCCGGCAGTGGGAACCGACGTTCAGATCCTTGTGGAAGCGCTCGTTGCTCACCTTGTCCGCGACAAGCTCAACGGCGCCCATGAGGCCGATCGTTCGCGCCTCACCCACGATCGGATGATCGATGAGGCTGCCGATGCGTTCGGCAAAGTACGGCGCCGTGTCCTCACGGACCCGGTCGATAATGCCTTCTGAATCCAGGGCGTTAATATTGGCCAGGGCCACGGCACAAACGGCCGGATGACCCGAGTAGGTGTAACCGTGGGCGAACTCACCACCCTCGGCGCTGATCACCTCGCCGATGCGCGCACCAACCAGGGAGCCACCCAGTGGCAGGTAGCCGGAGGTGACACCCTTCGCAAAGGTAATCAGGTCCGGCTCGATGCCCAGGTGCTGGGACCCGAACCACTGGCCGAGTCGTCCGAAGCCCGTGATGACCTCGTCGGCGATCAGCAGGATGTCGTATTCCCGGCAGATGCGCTGAATCTCACCCCAGTAGCTGGCGGGCGGGATGACCACGCCACCGGCACCCTGCACGGGCTCGCCGATGAAGGCGGCGACGTTTTCCGCACCCAGCTCATGAATCCTGTTTTCCAGCAAACGTGCCTGCTGGAGCCCGAATTCATCCGGGTCCATGCCCTGGCCCAGGCCGAAGTGATAGGGCTGCTCGATGTGATGAATGAAGTTGACCATGGGCCCGAGCTGCTCGTGCATGGGCCCCATGCCGCCGAGCGTTGCTGCGGCGACCGTGCTGCCGTGATAGGCGTTCTTGCGGCTAATGATGTGTCGTTTGTCTGGTTGTCCGACCAGGTCCCAGTAGCGGCGCACGAGCTTGATGTTGGTGTCGTTGGCCTCGGAGCCGGAGCCGCCAAAAAAGGTCAGTTCGAAGCCCTCAGGGGCAATACCCGCGATGCGTTCGGCGAGCTCGATGGCCGGCGGATGGGCGGTCTGGAAAAAAGCGTTGTAGTAAGGCAACTGCTCCATTTGCTGCGCGGCTGCATCCACCAGGTCCTGGCGCCCGTAGCCGATGTTCACGCACCACAGGCCGGCCATGCCGTCGAGGATGCGGTTTCCATCGACGTCAAAGATGTAGACGCCCTCCGCTTTCTCGATGATGCGGGCGCCCTGCTGACCCAGGTCCTTGTGGTCCGTGAACGGATGAAGAAAGTGGCGACTATCGCGCAGCTGCCAGTCGGTGGCGAGGGATTCAGGTTGTGCGTTCATGGCTGATCTCAGTGCTGATGGCTGGCGTGTCCAGCCCGGGAAACGCTAGGTTCGCAGGCCTCTCGGCTTCTGTGCATCCGGGCATACACGCCTGCAGGTCTGGACACTAGCGTCCTACAGCGGGCGGTCATTGTCCAACGGCAGCTGCCGGGCGAGCAGCGCCGTGATCACGATCACCATGGCGAGCGTGACGATCACGCCCAGGATCATCAAGCGGTAGTCATCAGGACGTACAAGCAGAGCGGCTCCTGCCGGGCCGAGAAAGCCCGCCGAACCGGTGGCGAACCCGCCGGCAACCACCACGCTGCCGCGCGGGTCGATGCGCGCACACATGGCCTGGAAGTAAGGCAGCACAAAGGCCCAGAAGATGCTGAAGATGCAGGCAATGATGAAATACTCGCCAAAGCCCGTGGCGCTCAGCAGCCAGACCATGACCACGATCTGGATGCTCGCGGCGACGATGATCGGACGAAAATACCCAAAGCGCGAGCCCAGGACGGTGACCGCCATGGCCCCGGGAATGCCGATGAAGGACGCGAAGCCCATGGACAGACCGAGCTGCTCTGGCGTGAGCCCCAGGCTCACCCCAATGCGCTCGATGTAGGCGAACTGCCCCATCTGGGACGATTCGAACAGCCCGTAGCCGAGCAGGCACAGCATGGCCGCCGGTGCGAGAATGATCTTCCACTCCACGGTCGCCGGCGCCGGCGCCGCTGCGCGAGACGCTGGGCCAGGTACACCACTCAGGAATGCCAGTCCCACCAGGGCAGCCGCCGCAAACAGGACGAAAACGCCGGTCACCCCGAGCTGGGGCATCAGCGGCGGGAGCAGGTAGAGGCCCGCCCCACTGACCAGAAACTGTAGCGCCATGAACAGGCCGTAGCCCCGATCCGGAGACCGAAACCCGGCCAGTGAACCCATGACGGCGCCGTAAACACCCGCCGAGGCCACGCCGGAAACGAAGCGGACAGCCACGATGGCCAGCGGCGGCAGGTTGCCGGCCAGGGCGCTCACCCCGTCGGCGATGGCCATGCCCAGCAATCCGATACCAGCAACCAGGCGAAGGTTCAGGCGGTGGATGCGGAAGGCCAGCACCAGCGCTGCCAGCGCCGAGCCGAGAAAGCTCGCCGAAGACAGCAGACCGGCATCCCGCTCGCTGAAGCCGAGCTCGTCCACCCAGCCGCCCACCACCACCGGCAACACCAGCAGACCGAGCAGGGACACGCAGCCGATCATGGACAGCTGAAAGAGGCGCAGGTTGG
>JBCDHO010000337.1:0-3480 GCA_038749855.1 Pseudomonadota bacterium | reverse complement strand
CTTGTGCGCTGCCTGATGATGCTCAACCCAGCCGCGCACGGTGGCCGGGCTGCAGCGCTACAGCCCGAGCTTGTTGCTGCATGCCAGCGCAGGGGGCTGCAGGTGACCGTGCACGTCACCGGTGCGCCCGGTGAAGCGATAGAACGGATCGGGAATATCGAGGCCGGCGAGTATGACGCCGTGCTGTCTGCCGGTGGTGACGGTACGCTTTTCGAGGTGGTAAACGGGGTGATGGCGCACCCCGAAGCCGCTCGTCCGACCATCGGTATTGTGCCCCTGGGAACCGGCAATGCCTTTGTCCGCGACCTCGGTCTGGCGCCGGGGGCCCTTGAGGCTGCGCTGGATCTCCTGGCGGCCGGAAAACTTCGGTCCGTTGATGTGGTGGAAGTGCGTTGCGAAGGCGACGGTTTCTTCTTCATCAACATGTTGGGGCTTGGCTTTATCGTCGATGCGGCAAACACGGCGCAGCGCCTGAAACGCCTGGGAAGGGCCGCTTACACGCTCGGTGCCCTGGCCCGTCTTGTGTCAATGCCGGTCTATACACTGTCGCTTTGGCTTGATGATGAGCCCTGGGTCTTCGGAGCGGCAGGCACGGGTTCAGGCGCCCCGGGCAAGCATCAGGTGGAGGTCTTGTTCCTCGAAATCGCCAACAGTCGCTACACTGGAACGCACTTTCTCATGGCGCCCGACGCACAGATTGACGATGGGCTGCTCGACGTGGTGGTGGCCCGGACCTTGAGCCGTCGCCGCGCACTCCGCCTTTTTCCGACGATTTACGAAGGCCGTCACGTGGACGTGGAGGAGGTGTCGGTTCGACGCGCGAAGCGGGTGCGCATCGAGACACGATTCCCGCTGCCCGCCCTCGTTGATGGCGAGTTCCGGGGTATGACGCCCATGACGGTTTCCTGTCTGCCGGGTGCGCTCCAACTCTTCGCGTAACGGGTCTGGCTTAATGTTGTTAGGCCCGGCAAGGACATGCTTTCCTCTCGTATAAAAAACGGGCGCCCAGCGAATTCGCTAAGCGCCCGTTCTTATTCGAGAATTCTGGCTCCCCGGGAGGGATTTGAACCCCCGACCTAGTGATTAACAGTCACCCGCTCTAACCAGCTGAGCTACCGGGGAAGGGAAGCGCGGCATTGTGCCTACGCCGGGGATGTGAGTCAAGCTGTCAGCACCCCAAATCGCCGTCTTTTTTCGCCGCGGTGGTGCGGATGCGACCGGCCATGCTGACCCGGACCTGCCACCCGTGCACCGGGCCGCGTCGATCGCAGAGCCAGAGCGTCGCATTGCTGCCCGCTGCGGAGCCGTTGGCGAAGAACTGGACGAGCCGCCTCGCTGCTGAACTACGGATACTGATGCCTGTTTGCGGGCCGGTCTCACGGAGCACCGGTTCGCCGGGCTGCCAGCGCCGGTCCCCGTTCTGATCCTCGAAGACCATCCAGCCATCGGCCCACGAGGGAAGCTCTCGGCATCCAAGCGAGGCTCTACCCGGACACACGGCCACCCGCCTGCCGCGATCCATGGCGGCATGTCGTGCGTACAGGAAATCGGAGGCCAGCCGTTGTGCTGACGCCCGCAGCTCAAGATTCTGACTGAAGCTGCGGTAGGCAGGCACCGCGGTCACCATGAGCAGACCCATCACGGTCAGGGTGACCAAGAGTTCAAGGAGCGTAAAGCCTCGCGCGCGGTCCATGGTTCATGCTGCACCGCGAGCGCCTCGCCTCGCCATGGAGGTTGTTTGCTAAAGCGGGTAGGTAATGGCCTAACGGACAAGCCTGCGGTCGGCTCCGCCAGGCTCAGCCTTCGAGCGCTCGCTCGATGCGTGCGACGCATTCCCGCAGCTGGTCCAGGGAGGTGGCGAAGGACATGCGGATGTGCCCTGGTGCGCCAAAGGCTGTGCCCGGCACCATGGCCACGCCAGCGTTCTCCAGGAACCACTCGGAGAGTTCAACGTCGTCCTTGATGTCATCCATGCGATCGATGACCCCCTGGAATGATGGGAAAGCGTAAAAGGCGCCATCGCACTCGGGGCATTCGACGCCGTCAATCTTGTTCAGGGCCGGCACGATGTAGTCGTAACGCTCCTTGAATGCATCGCGCATTTCCGCCACGCAGTCCTGCGGGCCGTTGAGCGCTTCCACGGCCGCCGCCTGGGCGATGGAGCAGGCCCCGGAGGTTGACTGGCTCTGGACCTTCTTGATGGCCATCATCAGTTCTTCCGGACCGCCGGCGTAGCCGATGCGCCAGCCCGTCATGGCGTAGGCCTTGGAAACCCCGTTCACCACGACCGTCCGGTCTTTAAGGTCCGGGCAGGCATTGAGCAGCGTGCGGAAGGGTGAGTCGGCCCAGTAGATGTGCTCGTAAATATCGTCGCAGGCCACGACGATGCGCGAGTTCTCGCGTAGCACCTTGCCGAGCGCTGCGTACTCTTCCTCGGAGTACACCTTGCCCGTGGGGTTAGACGGACCGTTGAGGAGCAGCAGCCGCGTCTGCGGCGTCATGGCGGAGCGCAGCATGCGCGGCGTGATCTTGTAGTCGGACTCTTCGCTGGTGCTGATGATCACCGGCGCGCCGCCGGCGATCTTGACCATGTCCGGGTAGCTCACCCAGTAGGGCGCCGGGATCAGCACCTCGTCATGCTCATTGAGCACGGCGCACATGAGGTTGAACAGCACCTGCTTGGCGCCGTTGCCGACGGTGATCTCGGCCGGTTTGTAGTCGATATCGTTGTCGCGTTTGAACTTGTCGATGATCGCCTGCTTCAGCGCCGGCGTGCCGTCCACAGGCGGGTACTTGGTGTCGCCGGCCTCGATGGCGGCGATGGCGGCATCCTTGATGTGCTGCGGCGTATCGAAATCCGGCTCACCAAAACCCAGGGAGATGATGTCACGACCTTCGGCGCGCAGCTCGCGGGCCTTCTGGGCGACCGCGATGGTCGCGGAGGGTTTGATCTGGGCAATCCGATTCGACGGTCTCAGGGTCACGGCCGGTCCTTCAGTCAGTGCAACAACGAGGGATCCGGCGCACTTAGAGCGCGGCAATCGTTTCTCCCTCGGACTGCGTAGTTTACCAACAAGATGGCTCGCCGTGATGTGACTTTTTCTGAAAATCGGTAATTGGAGATCGGGGCACGCTCCTCAACCCCTCAACGATCCAGTTGGCCGGTTTTCAGAACCAGCCACCCCGGCTCGCTGGTGGGAAACGCGTCCCGGGGTTCGGAGGTCGCGCGCGGCACAGCGCTGTTCGCTCCGCCATCGATGCCGCGGTTGCGGGAAGGGGGCGGCCCGGCTGTGACCCTGTGTGGGGGGCTGGGCTGCGCTGTACCGAGATGCCGTGCGAGCAACCGATTATCCGGTGACCGCTACCAGACCAGGAGACCGGCCATGGGAAGGGGCTTCGGAGTAAACCGCCTCCTCAAGCGCCGTGATGGTTCGGGGGTGGTGTGTGCCCCTGCTTTTCAGGGTTGTGAGCGCCAGGACG
>JBCDHO010000336.1:0-3493 GCA_038749855.1 Pseudomonadota bacterium | reverse complement strand
CTTCTCGAGCTGCAGACCCTGCAGGTGGGGCAGGGCGCCGCGCTGGGTTTCCTGGGCGTACTGGAGCAGGGCGCCGGCGGCGGCGATGGCCGCTGGCTTGTCGGCCAGGCCGAAACCGGACAAATCCTGCGTGCCGAACTGCTCGCTCAGGAGCTTGGCGGCCGAGGGCGTCTCAAAGTGCCAGGGTGCCCGGTGACGCAGGCCGGGGTGGGTGTCCAGTTGCCCGGAAAGCACGTCGTCTTCGGCAACCAGCAGCTCGACCGGCTGCAGGCGTTCCAGCTGGGCTTCCAGTTCTTTCCCATCGCCGACCTCGCGCACCGAGACCTGGCCTGCTGCCAGGTCCACCCAGGCCAAGGCAAGGCGCTTGCGATGCGTGGCCACGGCGGCGAGCAGGTTATCGCGGCGTTCTTCCAGCAGGGCCTCGTCGGTGACCGTGCCCGGCGTGACGATGCGCACCACCTCGCGCTCGACGGGGCCCTTGCTCGTGGCTGGATCACCCACCTGCTCGCAGATCGCGGCAGACTCGCCCTTGCGGAGCAGCCGCGCGAGATAGCCATCCACCGCGTGGTGGGGTACGCCGGCCATGGGAATGGGCTGGCCCTTGGATTCCCCCCGCGTAGTCAGGGTGATATCGAGCAGTTCTGCCGAGCGCCGCGCGTCGTCATAGAAGAGCTCGTAAAAGTCCCCCATACGGAAAAACAGCAGCGTGTCGGGGTAGTCGGCCTTGATGCGCAGGTACTGCTGCATCAGGGGGGTGTGGCCGCTGAGGGCTTCGCTGGCTGGCGCTGACATTCGCGGAAGTGTAACGTACGGCGCTGACCCGATGAAGGCGCACCGTCGCGCCGAAGCAGACCCCGCATGAACGCAGCCACCAACGAAGCCCTGGACCAGGAAATCGCCGGCGTTGTCGAGCAGTTGGCCCCGGCCCTGCGCGAGCGTGGCTGGATGCTGTGCACGGCCGAATCCTGCACAGGTGGCTGGATGTCCAAGGTGTGCACGGACATTCCCGGCAGCTCCGATTGGTTCTATGGCGGTTTCGTTTGCTACAGCTATCCCGCCAAGGAGCATCAACTCGGCGTCATCCATGACGACCTGCTTGAGCACGGCGCCGTGAGTGAGGAAATTGCCTCGCAGATGGCCCTAGGCGCCCGGCGCGCCAGCGCGGCCGGCATCACGGTTTCTGCGACCGGTATCGCTGGCCCGGGCGGTGGCATGCCGAACAAGCCCGTGGGCCTGGTGTGCTTCGGCTGGTCGATCATCGGGGGGCGCATCCAGACCGCCAGCGAAGTGTTCGAGGGTGACCGTGACCAGGTGCGGCGACAGACCGTGCTCTACGCCCTACAGGGGGCGCTGGATATTCTCCGCGGCTGAGCCGTTTCCGCGACGCCGGCGTTCATGTCCGTCGCAATCCGCACTGTTACTGCTGCGCGCCGTCCTGGTGTCGCGTTTTACCCGTTATCGCAAATTGAGAATGCCGCCGCGTAAGGTGGAACTCGTGATCGGGTATTAGACCTTTGCGGGATTCGCGCTGCTTTGCGTTGAAACGACAAGCGCAAAACTCGATGGGCCGATCTCACGGCGCCTGTAGGGCCCGCTGCTAGGAGTTTTCAGCGGGTTTTTGTAGGGTTTGGGCGCTCTGTCTCAAAAGGACGGGGCAGCGACCAAGCGCTATGTATAATGACTGACAGGCGAACCAAGATTCGCATTTTGAGTTAGGAGAGGAAACGTGGACGAAAATCGCAAACAGGCCCTGTCGGCCGCACTCACCCAGATTGAACGCCAGTTCGGAAAGGGCGCCATCATGCGCATGGGAGACGGTTCCCAGGCGGCGAACATTGACATCATTTCCACTGGCTCTCTGACCCTGGACGTCGCCCTCGGCATTGGCGGTGTTCCGAAGGGTCGCGTCATCGAGATCTACGGGCCGGAGTCATCCGGTAAAACCACCATGACGCTGCACGTTGTGGCCGAGGCCCAGAAGGCGGGCGGCACGGCGGCGTTTGTGGATGCCGAGCACGCGCTGGACCCGCAGTACGCGGAGAAGCTCGGGGTCAACGTCGAAGATCTGCTGGTGTCCCAGCCGGACACGGGCGAACAGGCCCTTGAGATTACGGACATGCTGGTGCGTTCGGGCGCCGTGGACATTGTCGTGGTCGACTCGGTCGCGGCCCTCACGCCCAAGGCAGAGATCGAAGGCGACATGGGTGACTCCCACGTCGGCCTGCAGGCACGCCTCATGTCGCAGGCGCTGCGCAAGCTCACGGGCAACATCAAGCGCTCCAACTGCACGGTCATCTTTATCAACCAGATCCGCATGAAGATCGGCGTCATGTTCGGCAGCCCGGAAACCACCACGGGTGGTAACGCGCTCAAGTTCTACTCCTCCGTGCGCCTGGATATCCGCCGCATTGGCGCCATCAAGAAGGGCGACGAGGTCATCGGCAACCAGACCCGCGTGAAGGTGGTGAAGAACAAGATGGCACCGCCGTTCCGCCAGGCCGAGTTCGAAATCCTCTACGGCCAGGGCGTGTCCCACGAGGGCGAGATCATCGACCTCGGCGTAGCGCACAACATCGTCGACAAATCCGGCGCCTGGTACAGCTACCAGGGCGACCGGGTCGGCCAGGGTAAGGAGAATGCGCGCGAGTTCCTCAAGACCAACCCGGCCATCGCCGAGGAAATTGAGGGCAAGATCCGCGACATCCTGCTGCCGAAGGCCGATGCTGCCGAAGCGGCGCCCGAAGAGCAGGTGGCCGCCGAGTAGGCTAGGCTGAGGTTTAGGCCGGTGCGACACCGGCCCAACCGACACGGGGTCATGGTCTGATGGCTGGTGACGCGACACCGCCCACCGCTGCGGACGCCCAGGCCATGGCCCTGCGTTATCTCTCCCGACGCGAATACGCCTGCGAGGAGCTTCGACGGAAGCTCCAGCAGCGCGGTGTCCCTTCCGAAACCGCTGAAGCGGTCGTCGACGATCTCGCTGCACAGAACCTGGTGAGCGATGCGCGCTTCGCCGAAGCCTGGGCCCGGGTGCGGGTGCAGAAGGGCTATGGCCCGATGCGCATTCGCGCCGATCTTCGGCAAAAAGGCGTTGGGGATGCCTTCATCAGTGAAGCGCTAAGCACGTTTGAAGAAGGCTGGTACGAGCAGGCCCTGCAGTGGGCCACCCGTCGGCACCGGGGCGAACTGGATGAAAAGGCGCGGGCGCGCCTCTACCGGGCCGGAATGAACCGCGGGTTTTCCCACGATCAGGTCATGCGCGCGATTGACGTGCTGCGCCGCGAGCCGTCCGAAGACGGCTAGTTCGTCCCGCGCCGGGTCCATGCAGCCGGGTAGCACCTCATTCGCGGGCGCTTGATTGCCGCTCACGGGTGGACTTGTGGGTCTGCCACCTATACCTTTCCACGGTTACCGATAAAGCACTACGAACGCCGTGAAAACGACCAACGAAATCCGCCAGAAGTTTCTCGATTTCTTTGCTGGGAAGGGCCAT
>JBCDHO010000335.1:0-3555 GCA_038749855.1 Pseudomonadota bacterium | reverse complement strand
GGGCGGTACCCACCAGCAGGACGGCGGGCAGGAGGCATTGAAATAGGCGGGTTCGGAACGGCAGTTTCATGAGCATACTCCGGTGGTTTTCCGGCGGATTGTGAGGAGGCCGGGCCCTGGCCCGGTCAGTGATTTTGTGGCCGCCGGAACGTGCCCCGGCTGGCCAACCGGTGACGGTAGCGTCGGCGAGCCCTGCTGGCAAATCACTTTTAACTGATCGGACAGAAGCCCTGGCCTGCGTGTGATCCGGCTTCGGCTCCTCGCAGAGGGCTTGGCAAAGGCGGCCTGGACCGATACCTTCATGACCAGCGCATTAATGGGAAGACGATGAGCAAGATTGAAATTTATACGAACGGCTGGTGCTCCTTCTGCGTCCGCGCCAAGCGGCTGCTCGACAGCAAGGGTGTCGAGTACCAGGAGTACGGCATTGACCAGGAGCCGGGCAAGCGCGCAGAGATGATCCAGCGCTCCGGCCGTTTGACCGTCCCGCAGATCTTTATCGGGGAGACGCACGTCGGCGGCAGCGACGACCTGGCGCGGGCAGAACAGACCGGCGAACTGGACCGCCTCCTCGCAGAACTGGACCGCAGCGCCGCCTGACATCGTCGTCGGGCTTAGCCGCAGGGGCTACCCTCATCGTCTACCTCCCAGCAGATGAATACCGGGTCTCGCACAACGGCGTAGGCGTGACGATGTAGCCGCCCGCAGGGCTCCGACCCGGCTTCGATGTGCGCCACCGAGGCATCGGACTGGGCCTTGTCGCGGAAGCGCATGATCATGAAGTAGCGGTGCGACCGCTCCTCGTCCGTGTCCAGGATCGTGTCCGTGCGGCGCTCGCCCACCGGTAACGCGTCGACCACCAGGTCCAGCGCCTGCAGCTCAGCCACATAAGGCGCCAGGCGCGCCTCGAAGTCCGCGGCGGACTTGCCGGGCGCCAGGTTGAAACAGCTGAGCATGTGGAACATCGGTCTCAGCGCGCTCTCCAATCAGCCATCGATCGCAGCGCCATTCGACGCGGCCCGGGCTGCCCGGGCCGCCCGATCTGCTTTGTGCTCACGCCGACTCCGCCAGGGCGCGATCGATCATCACCAGCAGGGCATCAATACTTTCCAGGGCCTGGCCGTAGCGAATCTCCATGCTCTTCAGGTAGCCGAAACGATCCAGGAGCAGCATGGATAAATCGGGGTCCGAGCGCATTGCTTCCCAGTCTCTGAGCTGCAGGCCGGCCGCCGCGGTCGATGCGAAACGCTCCCCGGCGGTTGCCTCGGCCAGCACGTCAAGGGGCACCTGCAGCTGACGATGGAGCACAGCGTGGTAAGTCTGCATGCGCCAGGTCAGGGTCGCCTGCTCGAAATATTCAATACGGCTCAGATCCAGCTCAAACAGGTCCGTGATGGCCTTGCGCAGGCGGTCATCACGGATGATCCCCAGGCCCTGGGCATTGATGGCAAGGTAGGCGCCACGCTTGGGAAACAGCTTGGCGCCCCGCAGCGTATCCCAGATGGCCTGCGTGAGGGTTTCATCGACCGGGGCATTCGTTGCCATCCGATCGAAGATCAGCGCGACCTCGGCGAGGGCGCGGCGCAGGTCGAGGCCGGAAAACCTCAGCAGGGCCATGAGAGTGGGAAACGCCTTGAGGACTCAGTGCGCATCGGCGGCCTCGCTCTTGCCCAGCAGCTTTTTGCCGCCCTCGATGATGGCTAC
This sequence comes from Pseudomonadota bacterium, assembly GCA_038749855.1. Taxonomy (GTDB): domain Bacteria; phylum Pseudomonadota; class Gammaproteobacteria; order Xanthomonadales; family SZUA-36; genus Marinihelvus. Next base: position 1,851 of record JBCDHO010000335.1, on the reverse strand, counting down.
CACGACGGCGCCGAGGATCACACCGACCAGGCCCGTGTACAGCATGCCGGCGATGATGCCAGGCACACCGCCGCCGACCGCGCTCTCGATGCTCTGCTGAAGGTGATGCAGGGCCGGAATTCCGTGCGCCACGATGCCGCCGCCCACCAGGAACATGGCGATGGTGCCGGCAATGGAGAGAAACTTCATGAACTTCGGTGCGAAGGCGAGAATCCACCGACCGAATGCCTGGGTCATGGCCTTGGGCCGCTTGGTCAGCGCCAGGCCGAGGTCATCGAGCTTCACGATACCGGCCACGAGGCCATAGACCCCGACGGTCACGATCACCGCAATAGCGACCAGCGTACCGAGCCGGGTCACGAAGCTGGCCGTGGCCACGGTGCCCAGCGTAATGACGATGATTTCCGCCGAGAGGATGAAGTCCGTGCGGATGGCGCCCTTGATCTTGCGCTCCTCGATCACGCTCATATCAACATTCGGATCCCGGAGCGCCTCGCGCAGCTTTTGCTCCTGGTTGGCCTTGGCATCCGGATGGAGGAACTTGTGCGCCACCTTCTCCATGCCCTCAAAGCAGAGAAAGGTGCCGCCCATCATGAGCACGGGCGTAATGGCCCAGGGCGCAAAGGCGCTCAGCAGCAGCGCGGCCGGTACCAGGATGCACTTGTTGAGCGCCGAACCCTTGGCCACCGCCCAGACCACGGGCAGCTCGCGGGCAGCGCTGACGCCGGTGACCTGTTCCGCATTGACGGCGAGGTCATCCCCCAGCACACCCGCCGTCTTCTTGGCGGCGACCTTGGTCATCACCGAGATGTCGTCGAGCACAGTGGCGATGTCGTCGAGCAGCGCGAACAGGCTGGTGGCCATACGATCAGTCCCCCCGGGTCAGGACCCAGAGGCTAGGGAAGCTTGGCTTCGGAGTAAAGCCGAAACTGAAAGGGAGGCGAACCCCGCCGATCAGTTGCCGAGCGACGCGCAGAGCGCCGCGTTCTCTGAAACCACGCGCTGCAGGTCGATGGAGCCGCTCAGGGTGTCGGCCGCTTCTGCCCCCGGCAGCGCGTAGCCGAGCGTGGCCGAGGCGCAGTCACCGAACTCGACGGTCACCGTGCCCTGGCCCGTTTCCGTTGCCTGGCCCGGCGCTGCCGCATCAAAGGCCCCGCCCGTGGTGTTCGCCACATCCAACGTCGCCCGGTTGCCGGTGATCGGTCCGATCGCCGTGAACCAGCGCTGGCCTGCACCGCCGATCACCGCGTCGCCGGTACCTGGCTCCGTGTCAAAGGTGAACTTCGCCAGGAACAGCTGATCCGAGCCCGGGAATACCGTCATGAGCACGCCCTGGCCCGCCGTCGCCGGGTTGAACCAGGCGTCGTTCAGGCCCGGGTTCATGACGAAGCCGCTGCCTGCGACCGTTGGTAGTGCGGCGCGCTCGTCCGCGCTGAGCTCACCGTCCGTCAGCGCATCACACAGCGCCTCGTTGTCCTTCACCACACGCTCCAGCGGAATGGTTCCTGAGACACCGGCTCCCGGCAGATCATAGCTCAGCGTACCCGCACCACAGTCGCTGAACTCCAGCACCAGCGTGCCCTGGCCCCCCACCGTGTTCGGCGCGGGCGTGGCGCTGTCGAAGACACCGCCCGTCGTGTAGCCCACGTCCAGCTCCACCCGGTTACCCGTGAAATCGCCAATCGCCGTGAGCCAGCGCTGGCCCGGGCCACCCAGCGTGGCGCTGGCGCCCTCGGCTGCGCCGCTTTCGTCAAAGGTGAACATGGCGATGAACACCTTGCCCAGCTCCGGGAACACGTTCACGAACACACCCTGGCCCGCCGTCGCCGGGTTGTACCAGGCGTCGTTCAG
>JBCDHO010000334.1:0-3569 GCA_038749855.1 Pseudomonadota bacterium | reverse complement strand
TTCCAGTACGCCCTTGTCGACCAGCAGCTTCTCCATGACCATGACCCGCTCTTTGAGGGCCCAGTGTTCCGTGACCAGCTGCATCAGCATCGCCAGCAGGCGATCAGACTCCGGGTTGTCGAAAAACGCCTTACGGCCTCCGCGAACCCGTCGCGATACCCCTTCGGTCATAGCGATCTCCTAGGCACGCTTCCTGGCGCCGAAGCCGTACCACTGAATGTCATCGGAGAGACGACCCGTGTCCTCGTCAAAGGTCGCTTCACCATTGACCGCGGCGGCGAATACCTCGGAAGGGTTATAGGTGAAGCGCGGCATGACACCTTCGAAAAAGGCGTCCTCGGCAAAACCTGCCGCCGTGCACAGACGCTTGAAATCCTGATCCCGGAAGTCTTTGTAGAAGGGCTCGTTGTTGTAGTAGCTGTCCCAATCGAGATAGAAGGCGTCGAAGGCCTCGAGTGCGGAGTTGGGCGGCAGCTCCATGTTCAGCAGCAGCCCACCAGGGCGCAAAACGCGATGCGCCTCGCGGAGAAACCGGGCGATGTGTCTGGCCGGCAGCTCGTGGAGAAACATCGAGCTGAACACGACGTCAACGCTGCTGTCGTCGAAGGGCAATAGATCTGAGCTGGCTTGCCGGAAGTGTGCCTCAACGCCGAGCGAGCGGGCTCGTGCGTGGGCATAGCGCAGACACGCCGCAGCGAGATCAACACCGTAGACCGTTGCCTCCGGGTAGGTTTGCTTCCAGGGGAGGGTGTTGTGACCGATGGTGCAGCCGACGTCGACAATCGTCCTGGGTTCGAGGTCGGGAAAGCGCAGCCGGGCGAAGTTGGCAAAGGACCAGCCGATGTCGTTGTGCTCCTTACCCATGGCGCCGAAGGCAAACACATTAAAACCGTTGTCGTAGACCGCGCCCGGAAGCACGCCCGGGTCGGCGGAGGCGCCATGGTAATTGCCGGGCATCAGGTGCACGTCAAGGACCTCGTAGTAGTCCGGAACGTCGACCTCATCATCCAGCACAAGCGTTCCGTCTGTTTTCGATGCGTCGTTGGTGAGTGCCTCGACCTTTTCCGCGAGGGCGCCGGCCTGTGGGTTGATCGAGTCGATGACGGAGTTCCAGACCAGTTCCTGGGCGGTGCAGCGAAGACTGGAATACCAGCGGAACGTTTCGCGGGGACGAAGCGCCTTGTGCACGGCGGGCCCATCGGCCGGCGCCTCGTCAAGCTGCGGCAGTACGGCGCTTTCGTAGTCGTTGCGCAGCTCACTGGCCATGTTGTTCAGGACATAGGCGCGGAGCGATGAGACGGAGCGCTCGCGGGCACGCTGCCAGCCTGTTTTGTTGATGTCGAGGTCGTGAGGAAGACGGCTTTGCATAAACTAATTCCTGTCGTAGAACCGGGGCGGCTACGCTGCCGTCCCGATGGGTACGCTGCTCCCGAGTCGCCGCAAGCTAGTAGTTGTAGTTGAGGCGAACGCGATAGGTGCGCGGGTCGTCGATGTAGGCGAAGCCACCAAGGGCGGAAACCACGTAGGTCTCATCCGTGCAGTTGTCGCACTCGGCAGTTACGCTCCAGTCCCCGTCGCTGGGCTGCAGGGTTATCCCCGCCGTGAACACATCACGGGTCTCGGAGAACGATTCCGGCGTATTGCTCGTGCCGGTCCACTGATCGCCCACGCGGTTCCAGATGACCGAAGGCCGAAGCAGAAAGCTGCCGACGATGGCGTCATAGGTCAGTCCGGCTGAAACCGTGTACTCGGGTGAACGCACCGGCTCGGCAATGGTGCCATCGGGCGCGACGATTCCGACGCCGCAGGAGCTGGCGTCGCCATCGAGACAGGCCTGCTGCTGCATCAGAATGCTCGGGTTGATGTTGGTGTATTCGGCGTCCTGGAAGCCGACGTTCAAGAAGGTATTCAGCTCGGCGGTCGGCGCCCAGAGAAACTCAAGCTCGGCCCCGGTGATGTCAAGGTCGGCAAAGTTCTGCGTGATGAACGTGATGGCGCCGGTAACCGGATCTTCGAAAGCGGAAGGCAGCTGGAAATCCTCCACGTCGGTGGTGAATACCGTGAGGTTGCTGCGGAAGTTGTTGGTCCAGTCGGCCCGCAGCCCGGCCTCATAGGACCAGACGATTTCCGGATCGAAGGGCTGAATCGTGCTGGCGGCCGTGCCGCGTGCGTTCCAGCCGCCGGACTTGAAGCCCCGGGTCGCCGAAACGTAGCCGTTGATGTTCTCGTTAAAGTTGTACTGGGCGGCGAAGCGCGGTGTGATGATGGACTCATCCTGACTGGTCGGAATGCCGAGCGCCTCGATGTCGTCGGTGTTGAAACCCGGCCCGGCGTTCGGGTTTGGATTTGCCCGGAACGCGATGTCCTTCTCTTCCCAGGTGTAGCGCGCGCCCACGGTGAAGGTCCAGTTATCATTCGCGTGGTAGTCGAACTGGCCGTACACGGCGAAGGCCTCGGTCGTGTTGTCGAGGACCCGGTCGGCGAGTACCAGCGGCAGGCCGGTCGGGGTGCCGATATCAATGGTGAAGACGTCACCGAAATCGGTCGTGTTGTCCTCGTCGAGGTAGTACACGCCGGCCACGTAGTCGATGTTTCCGCTGTCCGTGCTGCCGGTGAGCTTGATTTCCTGGGTGAACTGATCGTGCTCGCCCTGGTTTGCGATGGTGAAGCCACCGCTGGGCAGGGGGCCATCGAAAAAGTCGAGCGAGAAATCCTGATCCAGGGCGATGAGACCGGTGATAAAGCTGAGCGCGCCCCAGGAGGTATCCACGGTCAGGTTCGACGTTATGAGCAGGGTTTCGGTCACGTTGCCCTGGCCGAAGCCGGCCTTTTCACCGACAAGAATGCCGACCAGGTTGCCGTCCTGCCGGAAGCCGGTGTTGGAAATACGATCGCTGCCCTGCTCAAAGTTGAGGATGTTCGCGTGATCGGAATCGAGGAAAGCGATGGCGGCGTCCCAGGTGATCGTATCGCTGGCCAACCAGCGGAAGGCACCGCGCACGCCATAGCTTTCTTCAAAGTTCAGGTTGTCTTCGCCGGTGGTGAGGTTATCGACGAAGCCATCGTCCTCGATGTAGTAGGCAGAAAACTTGGTCAGAAAGGTATCGCTGAGCGGGACGTCGACCGAAGCGCTGGCCGTCACGCGGTTGAAGTTGCCGTAGCTCAGCTCGAAACGCCCGCCCAGTTCCTCCTGCGGTTTTTGCAGGATCACGTTGACGGCGCCGCCGGTCGTATTGCGACCGAAGAGGGTGCCCTGGGGGCCGCGCAGCACTTCGACACGCTCGACGTCGAACAGCGAGAAGTTGTTCGCGTTCTGACGTGTGATGTAGATGTCATCGATGTAGGAGCCGACGGGCGGGTCGAAGGTGGCAATCGACTCGGTATTGTTCAGGCCGCGGATCGAATAGGTGTTACCGGAGCCCAGGCCCGTGTTGTTGTGGGCGACCATATTGGGCACCAGGCGCGCGATGTCCAGCGTCTCGGTGACCTGAAATTCGGCCAGCTGGTCGCCGGAGAAGGCGCTGATGGCGATCGGGACTTCCTGGAGACTCTGTTCGCGTCGTTGCGCG